>NZ_JBNGOX010000057.1:0-30867 GCF_050589785.1 Carboxylicivirga caseinilyticus
GTCCCCTTCAGGGGATTTAGGGGTGACATAAAATGATATTTTATTACAAATTGAAACTAACGTTGTTTTGATGTTTAGTTTTTGGACACCCTCATTCAGAGTGTTATTTTGTAATATATTTCTTGATTTCTTTGTCACCAATCCAAATAACTTCGTTGGTTTCGAGATTGGATAATTCAAGATTAACTTTGTAAAAGTTAACACGTTCTTTTTTGTATGTGTCAACAATTGAATTGATATCACCATTTAACATGAAGTCAGCACCCAGTTCCTGTCCCCATTGTTTGGCAGTAGCCATGCTAGCAAATTCCTGCTGAGCAGCTCTTTCTTTTCTAAGCTCTTCTCTTTTATCACCTGCTTGTACCAGTCGAACACGACCACTGTTGATAAATGCTCGTTCTACATCTTTAATAAAGGTTTCAGCACTGATATGTTCGTGAGATTTATTGTAAATCAAACCAACCACCACCACGGGTTTATTTCCTGTTGATTGAAGATGATTGTCAATCCATGCTCCACCCAGGATCTGGTTAACCATTTCTTCTGCTACCAAACGCGAGTCGGTATCATTCCATCTTCCGCTTAGATCAATGGCTTCTTTGGTATCAACACGTTCCACTTTGTGAGTCATACATCCGCTAAGGATGCTTAATGCAAAAACTAATGTCAGGCTTAGATAAATTTTAGTCTTCATAGTAAGTAGTTTATTTGATTTATGCTTTTACAAAAAGCAGACCAAATTCTTAAAAATTGTTTAAAAATTTCTCTATAGCAATATAAGTTTCTTCTGTTACAGGTACAAGTGGTAAGCGTAAATTATTATCAATCAAACCACGTGCGTTTAACAGTGCTTTAATTCCAGCCGGATTACCTTCGCTAAATAAAAGTTGAATTATATCCAGTAAACTATAGTGGATTTTACAGGCTTCATCCAACGATTCATTTAAAGCTTCCCTAACCAATTGACTAAATTCAAATGGAAAGCCATTGGCTGTTACAGATATTACTCCATCAGCACCTAAAGCAATTAATGGCAGGGTAGAAGCATCATCACCACTTAAAACCATAAAATCATCAGGCTTTTTATGGATGATGTTCATTATCTGCATTAAGTCACCTGATGCTTCTTTTACAGCAATGATATTTTCAAAATCATTTGCCAAACGGATGGTTGTTTCAGCATTTATATTGCTTGAAGTTCGTCCGGGAACATTATACAATATAATAGGTACAGGAGAGGCTTTGGCTATTTCTGAAAAGTGCTGGTAAATACCTTCCTGACAGGGTTTATTGTAATATGGAACAACAGAAAGAATACCATCAATACCATCAAAATCAGTTTTGTTAATGGTGTCAACAATCCTGTTGGTATCATTTCCACCCATCCCAACAATGATGGGTTTTCTACCTCCATTGGCAGCAATGATGTGACGAACAACTTCACGCTTCTCTATTTCGCTAAGTGTTGAGGCCTCGGAAGTTGTACCCAGTGCAACCAGAAAATCAACCTGATTTTGGATAACGAAATGCACCAGACGATCGAGAGATTCAAAATCAATCTCTTTTCTGGAGTTAAAAGGTGTAACTAGAGCTACACCGGTTCCGCCTAGTTGATAGGGTGTTAGCATTACGTTTTATTTATTGTTGATAATTGAAAGGTAATGTATAATTTGTTTTTTCAATTCTTTTATGGTATCTCCTTTTTTTAATTCAATCATAAAGTCGAACATATCATTGTCGATATTGGCTCTGCCAGCTTTAAAATGTGCTTTAGATAATGAGCCAATGTAGGTTATTGGAAATAAAAAGTCATCTGTTAAGACAAATAATAAGTGAAAGGGGGTATCAATAAACCTGGTGATATTTTCAGATTTTGGAGCATAGAAGAAGCCAAAGTCCTTTTTGCAAACAAAGCTGTAGGTGTTATCACCAATGTAATCGTCGTCGCGTTTACTTTTATTTATATAACCCAGAAACTGACTCTTAATATTAAACTCTTTTAGTTCAGAGGCCAGTTCTTTAACAATTTTCAAGTTATCGGGTTTGGTTGCGTCAAACAAAATACCTGCTGTCTCAGCGGTTTGAAGGTTATGGATAGAAGCTTTGTGGGGTTGTTTACTGATTTCTCTTTTAAGTAAATAACCTGCTACTTTTTGCCTTAAATTATCGATGATATTGCTCATTATTGCTGTTATGCTTTTTTATTCAATCATTGATTTAAACTCTTCTTCGGAGATAATCTTAACGCCCAGTTTTTCTGCTTTAGCAAGTTTACTTGGGCCAATTTTATCTCCAGCTACAAGATAGCTTGTTTTTGACGAAACTCCACTCACATTTTTACCACCATTTTTTTCTATTAATGATTTTAGTTCATCGCGGGAGAAGCTGGCGAAGCTTCCGCTTACAACAAAGGATAATCCTTCCAGTTTATCAGAGTGAGTGGCAGTTTCTTGCTCTGAAAGCTCAAATTGCAAACCAATCTTTCTCAACTTTTCTATAAGAGTTTGGTTGTTCTCGTCACCAAAATAACCTTTTACGCTGCTGGCAATTCTTTCACCAATTTCGTCAACCTCGGTTAGCTCTTCCAACGAGGCATTCATCAGATTATCGATATTTTTAAAAGCCGATGCCAGTTTTTTAGCAACAGTCTCGCCAACATATCGGATACCTAATGCAAACAGAACCCGGGCAAAATTAACTTGTTTGGAAGTTTCCAGCCCGTCCAGAATATTCTGTGCTGATTTTTCACCCATCCGTTCCAAAGAGGAGAGTTGCATGGGGTGAAGGTTATATAAATCAGCCACATCATTTATCATTTGGTTTTTGTATAACAGATCAATGGTTTCGGTCCCCAATCCATCAATGTTCATCGCCTTACGTGCAATAAAATGTTCAACCCTTCCCTTCACCTGAGGAGGACAAGTAGCAGCATTGGGGCAGTAGTGGGCTGCTTCACCTTCAATTCTGATTAACTCACTGTTACATTCAGGACAGTTTTTGATAAACTCTACCTTAGGTGCATCGGCTGCTCGGGCATTCTCATCAACTCCAACAATCTTAGGAATGATTTCACCCCCTTTTTCAACATAGACCATATCACCCAAATGTAAGTCGAGTGATGCAATAATATCTGAATTGTGAAGTGAAGCACGTTTAACCGTTGTTCCGGCAAGAAAAACAGGATCGAGATTAGCTACCGGAGTTACAGCACCGGTGCGGCCAACCTGAAAAGTTACTTCATTGAGTTTTGTATAGCCTTGTTCGGCCTTAAACTTATATGAGATGGCCCAGCGAGGAGATTTGGCGGTGAATCCCAACCGACGTTGCTGATCAAGGCTGTTAACCTTTAGTACAATGCCGTCAATATCAAAAGGCAAATTATGCCGTTCAACATCCCAATGATGGATAAACTCCATCACTTCTTTAATACTTTTGCACAATTGAATATATGGTGGAATCTTAAATCCCCAGCTACGAGCTGTTTCCAGGTTTTCTTTATGGTATTGATTGGGTAATTCTTCGCCCAGCATATAATATAAGAAACAGTCTAACGGACGTTTGGCAACCTGTGAGCTGTTTTGCATTTTTAAAGAACCTGCAGCAGCATTCCTGGGGTTGGCAAAAGGTGTTTCACCAGCTTCTTCGCGTAACTCATTCAACTTGGCAAAGCCTTTGTGAGGTAGAAATATTTCTCCACGAATTTCAAAACTGGCAGGATAGTCTCCTTTCAACTTTAGCGGAATACTTTTAATTGTTTTTACGTTGGCAGTTACATCATCACCCTGCACTCCATCACCACGGGTAACACCTCGAACCAGAATTCCGTTCTCATAAGTTAAGCCAATTGCTGTTCCGTCGTATTTTAATTCACAAACAATTTCAAATTCCTCATCAGGTAATTGTTTGGCTACTCTGTTATAAAAATCCTGAATTTCTTCTTCTGAGTAGGTATTACCCAACGAAAGCATCGGGTAAACATGTTTTACCTGCTCAAAATCTTTATTGAGATCACTTCCAACACGTTGAGTTGGGCTGTTTGGATCGGTAAACTCGGGATATTGTTTTTCAAGTTCAATCAGGCGATGCATCATCTGATCAAAATCAAAATCAGATATGGTTGGTGTGTTAAGTACGTAATAATTATGGTTGTGTATATGAAGCTCCTCTCTGAGCTGATTAATTTCCTTCTGTATATCTGTCATCTCGTATAATGTAAATACTGGCGTATAAACAAAAATACAATTTTTGGAATAATAAAGATGGAAACAGGAATAAAGTAGAAAGGTAAAAGTTAAAAGTCAAAGGTTAAAACTCAAAAATTAAAAGATAAAACACAAAGCTCAATAGTTTAAAGCCAAAATGTAAAATTGTGAATTGCCGATGAATTACTAATTGTCACTACGATCAATTGATAATTGGCTCATCGATTTAATGAATTATATTTGTAATCCAAAACACATCCATCATGTTACTCGACTTTGCACTGATCATTCTGTCTGCCCTCTTGTTAAATTATTTATTTACTCTGTTGAAGTTACCGGGTATATTAGGAATGATTTTGACCGGTATTCTTTTGGGGCCAAGTGTATTTGATTTAGTTGATCCGGAAGTATCTCTTTTTTTGAAGGAGTTTAAAACAGCAGCTTTGATTGTTATCTTAATCAGGGCTGGCTTGGGAATTAACAAAAAAACCTTGCACAAAGTAGGGCGTCCGGCTATTAATTTAAGCTTTATTCCTGGAGTATTGGAAGGAACAACGGTATTACTGGTAGCTCATTATATACTTGGGTTTTCGTTTATTGAGGGAGGAATGCTGGGATTTATCATTGCTGCTGTATCTCCTGCAGTGGTAGTTCCTGCCATGTTAGATTTGAAAGACAAAGGTTATGGAGAGAAGAAGGATGTTCCAACTCTTGTTTTGGCTGGTGCTTCGGTGGACGATGTTTTTGCCATTACTATATTTGGGGTATTTACCGGGTTAGCGGCAGGAAATTCAATTGATTATGGACACATCTTTTGGAGTGTTCCGGTAGGTATCTTGCTGGGTGCATTATTGGGAGCTTTAATTGGTTTGTTATTAGTCCTGTTTTTTAAACGATATCATATTCGCGATACAAAAAAAGTGATCATTTTTATGATTGTAGCCGTGGCTTTTTATGAATTTACCGAATGGGAATCATTAAAAGAATTTGTTCCCTTGGCTGGTTTGCTGGGGATTATGGCCATTGGTTTTATGATTTTAGAGAAATATAATAAACTGGCAAATCGCCTTTCGGCCAAGTTTAATAAAGTATGGGTACTAGCCGAAATTTTGCTATTTGTATATATTGGTACTGAAGTACAAATTTCACAATTAAACTCCTCGTTGATAGGTATTGGCTTATTAATTTTATTATTGGGTTTAACTGCCCGAAGTATTGGTGTGTGGATTTCGTTATTACGATCAGAATTAAATTACAAAGAGCGTTTATTTAGTGTGATTGCCTACCTGCCTAAAGCTACGGTTCAGGCTGCTATTGGTGCTGTGCCATTAACTCTGATTGGTGAAGGAAAACTGGGAGATGTAAGTACCGAAACAGGTCAGACTATTTTGGCTTTAGCAGTATTAAGTATTGTTGTTACGGCACCTATCGGAGCCATTGGAATTAAATTATCCGGACCACATTTGCTTGAAAGGGGAGAGGGTTCGATGGATAAAGTATAATACAAAACACCCCGGATAAAGACCTATATCTTATTCCGGGGTGCATTTAATAGGGAGAGGTTATTTCACAGCAATAAGTTCTTCAATATTATTTAAGGCTGCTTTTTTAATTAATTCCGCCATTTCATTATCACTATTAAAAAGTGTGATTCTACTATAATCTTCAATCAGAAAATTGTAATTGCGGTAAACAGCATGCTTGGATGTTGTTCCGTTAGAGTACAATTGTCCGTAACTAAGGTCAAAACCATTAATTGAGTTTTTTGACTCGTGATTCAGATTTGTAAAAGTTAACCGTATACCATTTTCATAGTTTACTTCGAGTTTGTAGTTAATATAACCATTAAAGGTATAAGCCAGATCGAATGGATTTTTTGATAGGGTCAATGGTATCTGACCTTCAATGATCACTAAATTTTTTTCTTTGCATTGCGCACAAACATTAGCGTTAGTTTTTTCAATAAGAGCCAATGTTAAATTACTTACAGTTTCTTTTGTTTCCGATGGATTATTTGTCTCAATTTCTTTTGTGAAAGTTAATGCATCCTGTGCTTTAACAGGATTAATAAGTATAGTGAATAAGATCACCATTATACTTAACCGAAAGGTTGTTTTCTTTTTCATTTGTGTTAGATTAAAAATTCCTGTATTAAATACTACACACAAATTTAATTGGGCAACATGAAGTTAATTTAAGCTGAAACTAAACGAATGGTTAAGCTTTTAGAGACACTTTAAGTAATTGTTAATAATTCATAAATGGTCGTTTTCAAGAATAAAAAAGGTGCAGTTGTTGAACTACACCTTTCATTTTAAGACTATTATATTTTTTAAAATCCCATTCCAAAACGACCCCAATAATAATTTTCAAGATCATTCCATTTATAAATCGTTGCACCTGTAAAATCAGTAGTGTATCGATTCAGCAATTCCGGTATATCTTCTTTTTTTTCTTCTTCCAATAATTTATTTACCTTTTTTTCAAGCAAAGCTCCATCATTTATGCCTTTTTCTTCAAAATAAGTTACTTCGTTCAATATAGCTTCTTTGGTTTCCTGCCAGGCTAAAGTAGCCAGCTTATTTGCTTTGCGGTATTTCCAGATAATAGCATCTTCACGATATCTTTTCTGACCACAATATTCAAATCCGGGAGGTAATTTTGTTGTGCCTGCATAAATTGGAATTCTTGGGCTTTGGCCAGGATTATCAAAAGATAACCATGCAACACCACCTACTTCATCAGGCAGCCAATCGCGTAACTGTATAATTTCGGAATAAGAACACCATGAAACAGCTACCGTTCTTTGAAAAGTAATGGCAGTTGAATCAAGATAATTATAGGTATTGCGGGCTGCCCCTGTTAGCCATGGATTAGCAATTGGCGACTTAACTGTATCCTGACTAATTACCTTACCTTCTTTATCACGTTTTTTCTTTATGGTTTGAATATTTTGGGTCATGTCATATTCTGTACCTTCATATGTCTGACGATACAGAGCCATAACATCTTGCACACTAACTGGTTTATCGGGTTGAACAGAAAATGGTAATTCAGCTGCATCATAGCTCAAATTAAGAGAGGGTGCCAGTTTACTTAAAATAAAGAATTCCCTGATGTTGAATGGTTTTTCATTGTCGCCATATGCTTTCCAGAATTTAAAAGGTTTTTTTCCATCCCATCGTCCTAATGATTTAGCTACTGAAAAAACATTCTCAGAAGCCATAAAGTGATCTTTATCCTTTAGTTTGAGTTCTCCAATGCGCGATATATTCGCCGATACGCCTACATGTCCTTCCGGAATGCGCTGTGCAGCCCACACGCCACCTATTTTATCAGGACCTTCACCAAAAATTTCTAGTTGCCAAACTTCTTTCTTATCGGCAATGGTAATACATTCACCCCAATCACCGTAGCCGTATTCTTTTATCAGCTGACCAATAAGTTGAATGGCATCGCGGGCAGTTGAACAACGCTGTAGAGCTATTCTTTCCAACTCTTCAATTAAGAACATTCCGTTTTCGTTTACCAACTCTTCCGGACCGACTATGGTTGTTTCACCAATGGCTAGCTGTTTTTCATTCAAACATGGGTAAGCAGTATTTAAAAAGGCAAAAGTTTGTTTGGCTTGAGGAATCAAACCAACTTGTTTTACATTTCGCATATCCCAAGGGGTTTCTGTTCGTAGCTTACCTTTAAAAATTGGGGTAGTAGTATCGTTTTCAAAAGTTTCGCCTTCTTCCATGGTGATCCAGGTTCTATATCGACCATCACAGGTATGGCTGGTTATTACCGATCCATCACTCGAGGCTCCTTTACTCACCATGATTGATGTACAGCTTTCTCCAAAATAAGGTTCATTCTTCTGATCATAAATGCTTTGAGCATTTACTATTGAAGACAGGCTTATTAGGCCAATTAAGACAAAAAGGCATTGTTGCTTCATACTTCTTTTCTTCTAGATTAAGATTCAAGTTGCAAAATAATGATTTTGGTTTTAGTGAAAGTATCGTCATTAAATAAAAAGGGTTCGCAAATTGAACATGCGAACCCCAGATTGTCTGATATTTTAATGTTTGGTTAATTAAATTCAATGATATTTATTGGAATATTGATGATTGCCTGATAATCTTCACCAGCCTCAATCATATCGAAATCATCACTTTCGCAAATCCAATTGATAATTATTTTGCGATTTTTATCAGTTAAACTTTCAAATTTTCTAAAGATATCTAATAGATATATTGATGACCTTGTATTAAAATATTCTAATTGAATATTGAGTTCAGTCTTATCTAATGGATGATCGATGTATTCATCAATCCACTGGATAATAGGATCAAATAAATCAGAACAATTCTCAGGCGTTAACTTGCCTTTGAATTCAATCAAACCATGATCATAATCCAGTTTAATAAATGGAGTGGTCCTGGTTGGTTCCTTTAAAACTATTTTATCCATTTTTCGAACTTTGGTTTTTTAAATAAATACCATTCCCGATACTAAAATTTAAAGATCGTCTATTTAACTTATAAATGCAAATGTTGATGACGCAATTGAGTTAGGTAATAGGTTAAGAATATATATATTCCTATTCAAATTATAATTCAAAGGATATAATTATTCGTGTTTATGTTTTAATCTTGATTTGTTATATTGGTTGAAAATCAATGTGTAATAGTTGTTAATTTATGCTTGAACAATCATGTTGATTTATCCAACAAACAGAATTGTTAATTAAGTAAAAATATTACTTGATAAAATTGCTTACTTTTCTTGTCGTAACTTTTAATTAATTTATTGCTTATGTATCGTCGCGATTATATACTTCGAATTATTGAACAGATAGCCCAGTTTATTGCTCGATTATTAAAACTTCAGCAAGAAGAAAAAATTGATCAGGCGTATGATTTTCTGGTAAATCATTCTGACAGAGTTACGGGTTTTAAATATGATGTGTTTCTAAAAATGAGCCTGGAAGAATTCGAGCAACATCTTGATAAAAATGAGATAAATGATGCTTACCTGGATACTTTAGGACAATATTTATTAATATCTGCTGATGTTTGTCTTCGGTTAAAGAAGGATGAAGAAGCTATTCATCAACTTGAAATGGCTCGGTTTTGTTTTACTGAAGCAGAACAACGGTTTCAGAGTTTTTCATTCAACCGGCAAATAGAAATTGAAAAAATGAATCAGTTAATGCTACGTGCCGGTATTGTTTAAATTGTCATAAGGTTGATTAATTTAACAACTAAACCTTATTTTATGAATTCACTAAGAAAGCTCCAGAGCAGTCTTTTGCTCGTTTTTACTGTTATTTCTTTTACAAATGCTCAGGATCAACTTATCAAGACAAATAATGATACAATTCATTGTATTGTTAAGGAAATTGGTGATCTGGAGATTAAATTCACGAAACCTGATGTTAGTGAAACCATTGTATTTGGTATTGATAAATCGGATGTGTTGAAGATTATACTTGCAAATGGAAACGAGATTAATTTTAACCTTGCCATAACAGATCCGGAGAATTATGCTGCTGACAATAAGAATATAATAAAAACAAATTTTCTCTCACCCTTATTTAATCATGTTAATATTTCGTACGAAAGAAGTATTCGACCCGGTCAAAGTATCGAAGGTTCATTAGGAATTATTGGGGTAGGAAACGATGTTTATAATACTGATGAGAGTGGCATGTTTCTCAAATTTGGCTACAAGTTTATTAAAAGTCCTGATTATTACATTCGAGGACAACGATATGCGCATATATTAAAAGGTGCTTATATAAGACCGGAAATAGCCTTTTCGTATTATAGCTATGATTACGAAGTAAGCGACTGGTATTATGGTACAACAGACTTGTCAAGGGAGACGAATGTAATGTTTGCTTTTTTGTTAAACTTTGGTAAGCAGTGGGTTATTGATAATGGTTTTGTGGTTGATACTTTTATCGGTGTCGGTTATGGTTTTGGTACTGATGATAAAAATTATGGTTTGCATAAAGGTTTTATTGGAGGAATTGAAGAGTTTCCTATGGCTTTATCCAGTGGAGTACGCATAGGTTGGTGTTTTTAACCGAACAATTGCAAAACCCCAATTAATTGTGATTGACTGATGGTTTTATAATATGCAAATTCGAATAAACGAATTAGTTATGGATAAAGTCATCAGTCAAACAAGTAACGGAAGAGTTTTTTTGTGCTCTAACTGCGATAAGATTCACATCGAATTTTATCATTTTCTTTTCTCATTTGATGAAGAAGCCTACGATTTCTTTAAGAATAACATTACTAAAATCGACGGTAATTATTTCGAAAATGTCAATTCAGGACTTCATTACAGACGTAAAATAATTGTGCCTTTGGGACATCGTAATGTTTCGATGATGTTAAATCAGAAAGAACTGCGTGAATTACAATTATTACTATCTCAGCGTACCTATAATTGCCTGGTAAATACATTCCTGTCAGTCAAAGAAATTGGAATGCCTATTGCTGCTAACTGAGGTTGTGAAATCAATAAAGTACCAATATTTGATTAACTATATATAGGGATTCTAAATTCTAATTGCATGTAATTTAAATCTTTATGGCTTTGCTGGGATTGATGATTGTGTTATATCCTTCTCAAAAAGCCCAATAATAGGTGATTGATTTGTGTTGTCGACCTGATTAGTTTTGCTTTTGTAATTTGACAACTTAAAACAAATTAAGCCGATGAAAAAAACAGCTATACTTTACGGTTCAACCACAGGTAATACAAAATCGATTGCCAAACTGATAAATCAATGTCTGGATAATCAGGCTGAGGTTAAAGATGTTGATGATTTGACCGCTTCTGATATTGAATCATACGAATGTTTAATTCTGGGAACAAGTACCTGGGGACTAGGTGATTTGCAGGATGATTGGGATTCGTTTATCACCGAATTAGATAATGCAGACCTGGAAGGAAAAACCATTGCTTTATTCGGGCTGGGTGATGCAGCCTCATATCCTGATACTTTTGTGGATGGTATGGGTACTATTTACAAAGCAATTGTTGATAAAGGATGCCAAATTGTAGGTGCAGTTTCAGCTGATGGTTATAGTTTCGACGCCTCTTCAGCAGTAATAAATAATAGCCTTGTGGGATTGGCTATTGATGAAGATAACGAAAGTAATAAAACGGAAGAAAGGGTAAGAAAATGGGTTGATTTAATACTTGCAGGTTTGAATTAATTTACCATAATCCTTTTGGTATTGAATTATTAGTGCATAGGTAAGTACAATTGTAGAACAGGTCATTACTGCATAGATCAAGATTAGTGTTAGGTTTATTTTATACGTGTTTGGAAAATGCCAGCAGTAACGATCTGTTCTTTTAATAAAGAGTATGTTATGAGAGTATTTTGTCATCATATTTATGAATATAAAAAGGGTTTAAGAAACCTGATTTTACATACTATGGCAGCCAAAGATGTTGATATGGCTATAAAAAAACTGGAGTCAAATGAGATTGATTATTTGATTCAATCGGTAAGTATTAATAAGGTAAATATATTTTTTGGAGCTAAAGAATGTGTAGATGTAATCAACTGTTTTTGCCATAAAAGTCTGAATGAATTATCACCTGAAGAAGACTTTATTTTGGGTACTTTGTTGGGTTATAATCAGGTTGTGCAGTGTGCCCGGTATTTAAAAAATAATGAAAATGCAAGTGCATCGCTGAGGAAGGTTTCATAATTAAACCAGTCCGTTAATACGTTAACAAACTGGTTTAATTGGATATTTCTTTATGGTCTGTCATATAAACAGCACTCCGGAAGTTTGTTATAGACCGAATCAGGTGCTTTTGCAATTTCGGTATCATGACCAACCGCAGCAATTGCTTTGTGAACGGTATGAATGTTTAATGATGGGATACCTTCAATAGATATCATCTTGGTTTCTTCATTCCACTCAGCACTATTAACGCCCTCGACTTTCGAGGCAGCTTCTTCAATTCGATCTTTACACATTCCGCAATTGCCAAACACTTTGAAGGTATATGTTTCATTTCTAGTTGCTGACTCTCCAAAATCGTTCCGATCATATTTACAGCACGAGTGAAGATTATCATACGATTCTTGCGTCGCCTTTTCTAATTTGGTATCATATCCGGCAGATGCTATTGCCTTGTGAATAGTTGTGAGATCTGTTTCGTTAACCATGTAGTTAACTTTGAATGTTTTGGTATGCTTATTCCATTCAGCAAAATGAACGCCTTTAACTCCTTTGGCAGCAGTCTCAATGGTTTCTTTGCACATACCACAATTACCAGCTACCTGAAATGAATCTTTCTTCATTTTCATGCTCATATCCATGTGGTGCATATCGCTTTTGGATGAATTCATCATGCTTTGTTTTCCTTCCAATTGTGCCGCGGCATCAATTTTAAATACTCCGTTGGCAGCAATTACTTCACCTTCTTCAAGACCATCAGCTACCACATACGAATCATCAGCTTCGGGTCCCAATACAATTTCACGATAAAGAAAAGTAGGTTGTTCCCGTTCTTCTACCTTTACATATGCAACTGCTCTTTTACCCGTCCAAAGCACTGCCGATTTAGGAATGATTAATGCATCATCTATCGATAATTTTGATTCGACATAAGCGGTGACAAACATTCCGGGTTTTAAGTTTCCATTAGTATTAATTACTTCGGCTCTTACTTTCGCAACCCTTGTTTGAGGGTTTAGTATCGGATCGATAAAACTCACATTTGCTTCAAAGGTTTTACCCGGTTGAGACTTCGCACTGAAGCTAATTTTATCTCCTTGTGTAATCCATGGCAGATCCGTTTCATATGCATCCAATTGAATCCAAACCTTACTAAGATCGGTAATCTGAAACATATCGGTTCCTTCTTTCACATAATCGCCCTGTGCAACATTTCGTGACGTGACAGTGCCGCTTACAGGCGAAAGAATATTAAAATGAATAATTGGATCACTGGCGTTTTCTATTTCGCTGATTTGTTGAGGTGTTAAATCCCATGCGGACAACTTGGCTTTGGCAGCTTTGTATAACGCCGGGTTGGTTTCCTTTAATGCAGCAGCCTCAATTAATTCGCGTTGAGCACTCACCAGTTCAGGGGAGTAGATAGTAGCCAAAGCTTGTCCTTTACGTACATTTTGCCCGGTAAAATTGATGTTCAGCTTTTCAATTCTCCCACTAAAACGGGCGGTAAGCTGAGCAATTTTTCTTTCGTCAGGTTCAATCTTTCCTTGCAAATATTCTTTTCTGATGGCTTGTTTTTTTACCACTTTTACCGTTTGAATATCGGCCAGTTTAATAGCAGCCTCGCTCATTGCAACTTCATCTGGATTGGCATCATCACTGCCTTGCATCGATTTTAATGGAATCAGATCCATTCCACAAATGGGACATGAACCTGGTTCTTCCTGTTTTATCTGTGGATGCATCGAACAGGTCCATGTGGTTGATTCTTCAGCATGATTGTGTTGATGTTGTTGCGTTTCTTCTGAATGAGATGGTTTTATCATCCAGCCAATTAGCAGGCCGGCCAACAAAGTGATGAGTACCGCTTTGTAATTCGATTTTATATATTGAAGTATCTTTTTCATAATATCTTTTTCAATTGTTTTTTACTGTCGATAGTCAAACATTTATTTAAAAATCTACTGACTACTGCCCCCCCCGATAGCTATCGGGGTAACTAACAGACCAATATTATTTTCCCATTAAATAGTTGATAAAAGCAATGGAGGCCAGTTTGTCTGTTCTGGCTTTTTCCAGTTCCAGCTGATATTTCAGCATTCGTTTTTGCATACGAAGCATCTCTTCAAAATTGCTGTTTTGATTGGCATACTCAGTTTCAATAATTCGCAAGGATTTGGATGACAGTAATATCTGCTTATTAAAAAGCGTTAATCGACGCTCAGCATCGGTCATTTCATTATAACTTTTCTCCAGAATATTTTCCAGAATATTGATCTGATTACTTTTGTTGTTAGTTACTGACTCTTGCTCGTAAATCACTTCCTGCACCATACTCTTATATTTTTTTCGATACAGTGGAATGCTAAAACCAATCTTAGGAAATAGTATTGCATCCTTTCCTGAAAGATTATTTTCACCTTTACCTATAAAAGTATAGTCGATGCCAATATTAAAATTTGGACCACCAGCTTTTTTTGCTGTTTCTTTTTGATAATCAAGTGCAGATGTTTTTAAATCCATCGAAAGTAAAACATGGTTTTTTGCCTTTATGGAATCCATTATTGCTTCTTTACTCAATAATAAATCAGTTGAAATAATGGTGTCACCAACTGAAATCTCCGAAGTGGTACCAATCAGGTTCTTGAAATTGGTTGTCAATAATGATTGAGTATCTTTCAATTGAGCCAATTCATTTTCGAGGTCATTAACTTCCATTTCAATTCGGTATTGATCAGCTGCTGATACCTTACCGGCTTCCACTTTAGCCGTAGCCACACGTTGAAAGGATTGCAGAATACTCATATTCTCCCAGGTGATATCAATAGCCTTTTTATTGAAATAGATATTGTACCAGTTGGCTTTAACTTCCTGAAACAACTTTGATTTTTGTTGTTCAAATATCTCATATTGAGCCTTTGCATTAGTGATGGCAGCATTTTCTCGTGCCTGCAAAGTTCCAAACCAGGGAAACATCTGCGAAGCTGATATTTTAAACTCCTGCGGACCTACACGAGTCTCAACAGGTTGGATAAAATAAGCAAAAGCGATCTGAGGATCGGGCAAGGCAGATACCTGAGGAGCTTTTTCCAATGCAGCCATATATTTATTAAATGCCGCTTTCAACGCTGGATTGTTTTCAGCTGCCAGTGTCAGGTAATGATCCAGATTGTCTTGAGCCTGAATATTACCGCCAGTCCATCCTAATAAAATCAAAAGAATGCTCATTGCACTTTTTGCTATTGTTTGATATCTTGATTTATTTGGTTTCATGGCTTTCTCCTTTCATCGTTTTAGATTTCCATAAATAATACAGAACCGGAACCACAAACATGGTTATTACTTCGATGGTCATACCTCCGAATAACGGAATGGCCATCGGCACCATAATATCTGATCCCTTACCGGTTGAGGTAAGAACCGGTAATAATGCAATAATGGTGGTAGCTGTGGTCATAATAGCCGGACGAACACGTTTGGATCCGGCTTCAAGAATCAACTTCTTCAAATCGGATTTGTTTTGAGGATTGTGTTTTTCCAGTAATTGCTGGATGTAGGTACTAATTAATACCCCGTCGTCGGTGGCAACACCAAACAATGCAATAAAACCAACCCACACAGCCACACTCAGATTGATGGGTGTTATCTGGAATAAATCCTGTAAGTTAATACCTGCCAGAGTAGCATCCATAAACCAGGGTTGTGCATATAACCAAAGCATGATAAAACCACCCGAGAATGCAACTATAATTCCTGAAAAAATCAGCGCTGTTGATACTACAGATCGGAATTGAAAATACAGAATCAGGAAGATGATCATTAGCGAAATGGGTATCACCAAACTTAGGCGTTTGGTTGCCCTTATCTGATTCTCATAATTACCCGTAAATTTATAATTGACACCTGCCGGTAATTCAAAATTACCTTCAGTAATCTGATTTTTGAGATAAGCCTGAGCATGTTCAACCACATCTACCTCGGCAAATCCATCTTTCTTATCAAAAATGACATACCCAACTAAAAAGGTGTCTTCACTTTTAATCATCTGAGGTCCTCGGGTATACTGTATATCTGCTAACTCACCCAGTGGCACCTGAGCTCCATTATCTACCGGAATCAAGATGCTTTTCAGATCTTCAGGATTATCACGAAACTCACGTGCATAACGCAGTCGAACCGGATAACGTTCGCGACCTTCCACAGTGGTGGTTAATGGCATACCACCAATAGCACTGCCAATTACCATTTGAAGCTGACTGATGCTCATACCATATCTCGCAATGGCATCCCTGTCTATCTTTATTTCAAGATAAGGTTTACCAACCACCCGATCGGCAAATACCGACTGCGGATTTATGCCTTCAACATTCTTTAGAAGACTTTCCAGTTTCAAACCTGTTTGTTCAATACTTTCCAGACTTGGTCCAAAAACCTTGATTCCCATGGGGGCTCTCATTCCGGTTTGTAACATCACCAAACGTGTTGAAATAGGCTGTAACTTGGGAGCTGATGTTAAGCCTGGAATCTGACTCCTGGCAATAATTTCATTCCAGATATCATCCGGCGATTTAATTTCATCGCGCCATTGTCTAAAGTATTCACCATTTTTATCGGTGATCAGATAATCAGCAATGTTTGCTTCAATTCGTTTTATTTCCTTTTCTGATAAGGAAACTTTTTTCCACTCATCATTATTCAATGATTCAATCAGATGATTATCCTTATCATATCTGTATTGTGAGTCTTTGCCCAATGGTTGCAGGTTCAGGAGAAACATTTCATCCTTATCAACTTTGTAACGCTCGCGATGCCCTTTGTCATTCAGAATATATTCCGATTTGTAATTGATTACATTCTCGTACATCGAAGTTGGGGCAGGGTCGAGGGCTGAGTTAACGCGTCCCCATTTACCAACTACCGATTCAACTTCGGGAATGGAACTAACTCTTTGGTCGAGTAAACGAATTACATCCAGATTCTCAGCAATGCCTGAGTGAGGCATGGTTGTTGGCATTAATAAGAAAGAACCTTCATCCAGCGTTGGCATAAATTCTTTACCGATACCCGGAAATTCTTCACTTAAAGAAATGTAAGCACCCGTGTTTTGAATGAATTTTGGCATAAAACCAAATACTTTACCAAAGCCTTGCCATACCATCAAGCCAAATAAAATAATCACTATCGGAATGGAAATGAAGGTGGCAATATGATTCAAACACCAGCTTAGAATGCGCTCGTAATAATAGATTACCAGCGATAAAGCTCCCAGAACCATAGAAACAATTAATATCACAAACAGGAAGTTTGCAATGGTCGAATTCTGCGCACCTAATGGCATCCATATTTTTGTCAGGAAGAACACAACTACTACCAAACTGATGGTAATGTTTACAAAATTGCCCCATCGTTCATAAGTGGTTGGTTTTAATTCTGATAATAAGCCGTTGATACCAAAAGCAGAAATGGCCAAGGCAATCAAATTACCTGAAATAATAGCTAGTATAATTCCGGCCGCTATTAAAGCAATGTTCACAAATGCTTTATATTTCTTCTTATCCGTTTTGAGTGAGAAAATCAGGTTTGCCAAACTTGGAATGATAATCAGTCCAACCAAAAGTGCCGACAACATGGTAAACGTCTTGGTGTAGGCCAAGGGTTTGAAGAGTTTTCCTTCGGCTGCCTCCATGGCAAATACCGGTAAAAAGCTGATTACAGTGGTGGCCAGCGCAGTGATAACCGCTCCGGCTACCTCTGTTGTAGCAACGTAAATTACCTGACGGAGTTGTTTTCCCTTTGCCCCTTTATTTTCAGGTAGATCAAGATGCCTTATAATATTTTCGACAAAGACCACGCCGACATCAACCATAACTCCGATGGCAATGGCAATACCCGATAATGCCACAATATTGGCATCAACACCAAAGTGCCTCATGGTTATAAATGTGATAAGAACACCCAATGGCAATAAACTGGATATTAATAAGGAAGCCCTGAGGTTGAACACCAATACGATCACAACCAGTATACTGATTAGTAATTCAAGGCTGATGGCTTCTTCCAGTGTCCCCAGTGTTTCTTTGATTAAACCCGTACGATCATAGAAGGGAACCAGTGTTACCTTTGAAACTGTTCCGTCATCCAATGTTTTAGATGGAAGTCCGGGAGCGATTTCGGCTATTTTTTCTTTTAGGTTATCAATGGTTTTCATGGGGTTGGCACCGTATCGGGCAACCACAACGCCACCAACAGCTTCGGCACCGTCTTTATCCAATCCACCACGTCGGCTTGCAGGACCGAAGTTGATTTTAGCAACGTCTTTTAATTTTACCGGAACATGATTTCTAACCTTTACAACACTGTTCTCAAGATCTCTAATGTTTTTAATGTAACCGATGGCTCGCACGAGGTACTCGGCCCGGTTCACTTCCAAAGTGCGAGCACCAATATCGAGGTTACTGTTTTTTACCGCTGCAATAATTTGCGACAGATTAACGTCGTAGCCCTTCATGGCAAATGGATCCACATCTACCTGATATTCTTTTATGAATCCGCCAATGGAAGCCACCTCGGCAACGCCTTCGGCAGATGATAAGGAATATCGCACATAGTAGTCCTGAACGGTTCTTAATTCCTGCGGATCCCAACCTCCGGTAGGATTTCCTTTTTTATCCCGACCTTCCAAGGTGTACCAATAAATCTGACCTAAAGCTGTGGCATCAGGCCCTAAAGCAGGTGCGACTCCATCGGGTAATGTGCCGGCAGGTAAGGAGTTCAACTTTTCTAAAATACGTGTTCGACTCCAGTAGAACTCAACATCTTCATCAAAAATGATATAGATGCTCGATAGTCCGAAAATGGAGTTGCTTCGAATGGTTTTAACACCCGGCATACCCAAAAGAGCCGATGTTAACGGATAGGATATCTGATCGTCGATATCCTGTGGCGACCGTCCGGGCCACTCGGTATAAACTATTTGCTGGTTTTCGCCAATGTCGGGAATGGCATCAACGGGTACCGGATCGCTTGGTAAAAAGCCGGTATTCCAACCAAAAGGAGAAGTGATGATTCCCCAACTGATAAATACCACTATTACCAGGAATGTTACCAGCTTATTTTCCAGAAAAAAGCGGATAATTTTATTTAGCATATCAAAATGATAATATGGTTACTGAATTGATTTTAATGCGCAGACCATATAATAGAACATGTAAATCCATTATGAAGATCTACTCAGAATACAATAGGTTGACAATAAACTACTGCCTTCTGACTCCCCGATAGTTATCGGGGCAAACAAACTCATTAAATATCAATTCAAATAAGATTGAAGAAAAGAAAGGCGTTTGCCTAGAGGAGGCGGTGGGGGAGAAGCTGTTATTTCTACAAAATCTTCTGTTTCTTCCTCTATTACATCAGAAAAAAGAAAGATAACAGGAGCTATGTATATGAATGGAACAGTTATTTGTGCATCTGTCACCATGTTAAAATCATCTTCCACCTGAAAATGATGAGTTTCGTTATGACAACATTTAGATGTTCCTTCGTTACTACAACAGCTCTTAGCCTCTTTATTAATACTTACATCCACTAATCGTGTACCACAATAATGTTTTGATACGGTGAATCCCATGGTGGAAGTCATCAGTACCAATGTCATTAATATATGTGTGATTTTTCGGATCATGTTAAAACAATTACTACAAAGTTAAACATTACAATTTTAAAATGGTTTATAAAAGCCTGTTAAGGTGTTGTTAATAGTTAACTTACTCATTTAAAATTGGGCTTTGTATTCACCCTTAGCTCTTGCAATGTTTACACAACAAATGCAACATCAGGTATGGAATTATTGTAATCAAATGCAACAATTTTGCTATATCAATATACTTGAATAGTGTGAAATTGGTTATCGGATTGAATCACTCTCAACATTTTAAAAGTTAACTAAAATTTGACATTATGAAAGCTAAATCATTACTTATGATATGTGCTTTATTGTGCATTTCATTCACTCAGATTAATGCTCAGGATAATCCAAATGCAGCCATTCAATTTTGGGCACAAGGAACCTATTGGACGCCTGTATTTTGTGGAGGTGAAATGGTTGATAATTTGGAAGGAGGTACAATAAGAGTACATGTTGTTTATCGTTACAAAGATGGAAATTTCTTTAAAGAAATAGATCAGATTAAGGGCGAAGTAACCAGCAATAAGACAGGAGAGGTTTTTCAGATAAGGGAAATAGATAAGACTTACAAAGAAGATGTGTGGTATGTAACCTGGCATTATAACCTTATCGGAAATCAGGGGAGTCATTATATTGGAACAATAACCTATAATTATTCAAATGGAGCAATAACCTTTGATAATACTGTTTGTAAATAATTTGATTAAATAACAAATCAAACAGGTTGATTTGATCCATCATGAAACCCGTCAGGCATGTTTGTTTGATGGGTTTTTTATTTAAAAAATTAATTAATATATGTAAGTGTATAACGCCTTGTAAGTAAGTTAGATTGATAAACAAATAAAGACTTATAAAATATACTGTTACAATTATTAACAAATATTCATAAATAATTATAGCCAGTTAATTGTTAAATGATTTAATTGATTGATAGTATATGCGTTGGCTATAAGGTGTATCTTCACTAAATTAGTATAGCTAATACAATCCATTTATGAAATGGGTTATGTCAACAAAACAAATTACGTGTTGCTTAACCAACCAAATTAAACATCATTAATTAAAGATTGATATGGAATACGATGTTAAACTGCCCTTTAGGCGATTTATCAATATGCTGAAAGTAGATAAACAGGACATTTTTAGCATTTATATTTATGCTATTTTCAATGGGTTGGTTTCTTTATCACTACCACTGGGTGTGCAGGCTATTATTAATTTAATAACAGGTGGTAAGGTCTCAACTTCATGGGTTGTTTTGGTTACCATTGTTGTACTGGGGGTCATTATGAATGGAGTAATGCAAATTATGCAAATGAGTATCTCGGAGAATATTCAGCAGAAATTGTTTGCCCGATCAGCCTTTGATTTTACATTTCGTATTCCTCGCATAAAATTAAGTGCTTTGGATGGTAATTATGCTCCGGAGTTAATGAATCGTTTCTTCGATACACTAACCGTTCAAAAAGGATTGTCAAAAATACTACTGGATTTATCATCTGCGCTTTTACAAGTATTATTTGGAATGATATTATTATCAATTTATCATTCCTATTTTATTCTCTACAGCGCCATTCTGTTAGTGATTGTGTTTCTGATTTTCAGATATACAACAAGAAAGGGGTTGATATCCAGTTTAAAGGAATCTACCTATAAATATAAAGTTGCTCATTGGTTACAAGAGTTGGCAAGAGCACAGGATACTTTTAAAATGGCAGCTAATTCAAACCTGCCATTAGAAAAAACAGATGAATCTGTTCTGGGATATTTGAAATATAGAAAGAGTCACTTTAGAATATTGGTTATTCAATGGGTCAACCTGATCAGTTTTAAGGTGATTATGATTGCCGGATTGCTGATTGTGGGTGGTTTACTGGTAATTAATCAACAAATGAATATTGGTCAGTTTGTAGCTGCTGAGATCATTATTTTAATGATTGTTACTTCGGTTGAAAAGCTGATGACGCTTATCGAAACGGTTTATGATGTACTTACCTCTGTTGAAAAAATGGGGTCAATTGCTGATATGCCTTTGGATTGTGATTTAGGAGAAGATATTGATTTAAGTAAATCAGAAGGATTCGACATCACCATCGAGAATCTTAGTTATGCATTCAATGAAGCCTCCAGTAACGAGGTCCTGAAAGATCTTAACCTGAATATTAAAGCTGGTGAGAAGATTTGTCTTACCGGGTTCAATGGTTCCGGTAAATCTATGTTAATAAAGCATCTTGGAGGTATGTATGATAGTTACAGCGGTAATATTCAGTTTAATGGAGTATCACTTAAGAACTGGAAAAAGAATGATTTAAAATCACAGATTGCATCCTGTTTATCTAAAGAAGAGATTTTTGCCGGAACCATTCTTGAAAATATTACTCTTGGTAAATCAAATATCTCGCGTTTAGAAGTTGAAAAAGTAGCTGCCATAATGGGTTTTAATTCATTTGTTGATACTTTGGAAAACAGGTATGATACCATGCTGATTGCAGAAGGTAAAAATCTGCCAAAAAGTGTGAGACTTAAAATTATTTTAGCCCGAAGCATAGTAGTTGAGAGCAGGCTGATTTTATTAGGTGATCTTTTTAATCAATTGAATGAATCAGATAAAGAACAATTTATAACTTATCTGCTTAGTCTTAAGTCTACAGTCATCGTTACATCCAATAATCCATCAATAGCTGATCGATTCGAACGTGTATTAGTTCTTAACAGGGGCCAGTTAATAGCTGATGGATTGCATCAAAACATGAAACATTTAGGTTGGTATAAAAACGTTTTTCAATCAAAATAAACTATGCTAAATATCTCACAAAATATAGAAGTAGGATCAAAGATTGATAAGAGTAAACTTAAATCGTTTTCTTTGGTCAGGAATTATGTAGCCGGTAAGTTGTTTACCCGTTTGTTGTATCTGTCTTTTTTTGCATTGGTTGCTTCCATGTTTTTACCATGGACTCAAAATATCAGATCAACAGGTTATGTAACGGCATTGAAGCCTAATCAACGTCCTCAAACCATTCATTCAGTTATAGGTGGTCGTATCGAAAACTGGTTTATTCAGGAGGGTGATTTTGTAAAAAAGGGAGATACTATTCTGTTTTTATCCGAAACAAAAGCGGAGTATATGGATCCTAAATTGTTACAAAGGACTCAACAACAGATTGAAGCGAAAGAATTAGCTGTTCATAGTTATATGGAAAAGATAAAGGCTTTGGATGAGCAAATCAGGGCTCTTTCGCAAACACAAAGCCTGAAGATGGAACAAACCCAGAACTATGTGAAACAGGCAATGTTGAAGATTCAATCAGACAGTATTGAATATGAAGCCAGTAAAACCAACTACGAAATAGCTAAGCGGCAACACGAAAGAACACAGAAACTTTATTCTGATGGTTTGAATTCATTAACTGAGTTGGAATCACGTAAACTAAAGATGCAGGAGACACAGGCTAAAATGGTAAGTGCCGAAAATAAGTTGTTGACCAGTCGTAATAATTTAATCAACTACAAAGTAGAGTTATCTTCAATCCGAAATCAATACCGTGAGAAACTGAGTAAATCAGAATCAGATAAGTATTCGGCTATGTCGGCTTTGTATGATGCTGAGGCTACCTTGAGTAAAATGCAGAATCAATATATGAACTATTCGGTTCGTACAGGCATGTATTACGTAACGGCACCACAAGATGGATATATAACAAAAACCATCCGAACCGGAATTGGAGAAACTGTAAAAGAAGGAGATCCACTGGTAAGTATAATGCCTGCTGATTTTGAATTGGCTGTTGAAATGTATGTTGATCCGATTGATTTACCATTGTTGCATGTTGGTGATAAGGTGCGTTTTATGTTTGACGGATGGCCTTCGATTGTTTTTAGTGGCTGGCCTAACGTATCGTTTGGAACATTTGGTGGTAGAGTCTTTGCTATTGATAATTTTATTAGTGAAAATGGACAATACCGTATTCTGGTTGAACAGGATAAAGAAGAACAGGCATGGCCTGAGCAGTTAAGGATCGGTGCCGGAGCTGATGGTATTGCCTTACTAAATGATGTGCCTGTTTGGTATGAAATATGGCGTCAAATGAATGGATTTCCTCCTGATTATTACAAAGGGGAGAAAGTGAATGAATCAACCAACAAGAAAAAATAATATTAAATATGACATTGAAACGTATTGTATTAATAATAGTAGTTGTATTTAATGGGTTATTAGTTAAGGCACAAAGAGACAGTTCTGTGTTTACTTTGCAGCAATTGCTTTGGTATGTCGAGCAATATCATCCTGTTTCGTTACAGAGTCAGATATTAATTCAACAAGGTGAGAGTGAAATACGTAAAGCCCGGGGTGGTTTTGATCCATATTTATTCGCAGGTCTGGATCAGAAATACTACGATGATAAAGAGTATTACAGCCTCTTAGGAACAGGATTAAAAGTGCCAACCTGGTATGGTGTTGAGTTAAAAACAGGGTATGATCAAAACAGGGGTTATTACCTCAATCCTCAAAATACTGTTCCTGACGATGGTTTATGGTATGCAGGAATTTCAGTACCTGTTGGTAAAGGTTTGGTTATTGATAAACGTAGGGTAGAACTTAAAAAGGCCAGGTTATACGCTGAATCAACCAAAGCAGAACAGGAAAAAATGATGCTGGGTTTATATTTCGAAGCGGTTAAAAAATATTGGGATTGGGTAGCTGCATATAATGAATACAAGGTTTATGATGAAGCTGTAGAATTAGCTCAGACTCGATTAAGAGCCATCAAAGGGAGTCACGAATTTGGAGACAAATCAGCCATTGATACTCTTGAAGCCTATATTGTGGTTCAAAACCGACAATTAAATAAGAAAGGGGCAAAGCTTAAATACGATAATGAAACACTCGAATTGTCTAATTATCTGTGGTTTGAGAATGGAGTGCCTCTAAGTATTACTGATATGCATCCTCCGGTTTATACGGTAGCCGATAAGGAAGATGTTATTTCACCGGATTCAATTAATAATCTGATAAATACATTAGGTATATCGCACCCTGATATGCAGTTGATGGATTATAAACTGGCTTCACTGGAAGTTGATCGAAAACTTAAACGAGAGAGTTTTAAGCCCAATTTAAAACTTAATTACAATATTTTAAATGAACCTCAAGGGAGTAATGTATTCAGGGGATATTCCATCAATAACTATAAATGGGGATTTAATTTTAGTATGCCATTATTCCTGCGAGAGGAGCGGGGTTCCTATGAACAGTCAATCTTTAAAATTAAAGATGCTAAATGGAAACAAAATCTGAAATTAGTTGAGTTACAAAATAATTTGCTGAAGTATTACAATACACAATTAACATTATCCGAACAAGTTGATCTTTACGCTAATGTGATTAAAAACTACAATCGCCTGCTGGAAGCAGAAAAACAGCGTTTTGATTCCGGAGAAAGTTCTCTTTTTGTGGTTAATGCACGTGAAAATTATTTGATTGAAGCCCGATTAAAAATGATTTCGTTATTGGCCAAATACAACGTTTCATTGGTTGGAGTGGGTTATGCGGCAGGTATCTCAATTTTTAAAAATTAGGTGTAATGAGTAAAACAGCTTTGGTAATTGGTACTACCGGATTGGTAGGATCACATTTGGTACAGGAATTATTGGTTAATGAAGAATATTCAACAGTAAAAGTATTTGTTAGAAGAGCAACCGGTATTAGTCATCCAAAGCTGCAGGAATTCATTTGTAATTTTAATCGTTTGGATGAGATAGCCGAAAATATTAAAGGTGATGTATTATACTCCGCTATGGGTACCACGTTAAAACAAGCCGGAAGTAAGGAGAATCAGTATGAGGTAGATTTTACTTATCAATATGAATTTGCCAGATTAGCTGCCGATAATGATGTTAAGGAATATATTCTGGTGTCATCTGTGTCGGCAAATGCTCGTTCAAAAGCTTTTTATCTGCGGATTAAAGGTGAACTTGAAGAGGCGGTTAAGAATCTTGATTTTGAGAAGATTATTATTTTACAACCAAGTGGATTAATGGGGCAACGTGATAATAAACGAAAGCGTGAGGTTATAGGTATTGCTATGATGAATGCAATAATCAGAGTGCTACCTGGGCTAAAGAAGTATCGTGGTATTAAAGGAGCAACAGTTGCAAAAGCCATGGTTAATCTCGCAAAAAAGTCATTCAACGAAAAGGCAATAACAATAAGACTGGATGAGATATTTGAATATGCCTGATATTTAAAAGTATTTCGAAATTACTCAACGCAATTAAGTTGGAATAATAGGAGGAATTTGTTTGGATATTGTTAACTTGCCATTCCTTTGCAGTATTAAATCCAATCCATTTTCAAATCTATCGAATATGAATACTTCTATCATTGAAATGAAACCGATTGGTATCATCCATACTCCATTTACCAGTATCGAAAATATGCCTATTCAACCAATGGCAGCTAAGGAAATTTTAGGAACAATTGAGATCTTTCCTGAATATGCTGAAGGATTGCTTGATCTGGAAGAATTCTCACACATTACTTTATTGTATCATTTTCATAAAATAGATGGCTTTCAACTTAAGGTGAAACCTTTTATGGATACTGTAGAGCATGGTATTTTTGCAACCAAATCACCCAAAAGACCCAATGCAATTGGATTATCAACTGTAGAATTATTGTCGGTTGAGAAAAATGTAATCCATATTAAAATGATTGATGTTCTGGATGGTACGCCATTATTAGATATTAAACCTTTCTTTGCCAGATTTGATAACCGCGAGGATACGAAAGCAGGCTGGCTCGACAGGCAAATAAATCTGAAGGTTGATAGCCTGAGATCGGACGACAGATTTAAATAATAAAAAAGGGCGTTTCTGATTACCAGATACGCCCTAAAGGTATTGTTAGCAAAAAAGTTATATCGATTAAATTACTTTCACGTTTACAGCATTCATGCCTTTTTTACCTTCTTTCAATTCAAATTCTACTTCGTCACCTTCTTGAATTTTGTCAATTAAGCCGGTAACGTGTACAAAATGTTCTTTTCCGTTGTCTTCGGTGATGAAACCAAAACCTTTTGCATCGTTAAAGAACTTTACTTTTCCTGTATTCATCTTTTGATTATTAAAAATATGGTGCTAAAATAATCTAATATTTCGATTATATATAACAAATTATAAAATGTTGACATTTAATCTTTTATTTTATTCAAAATTCAGACATAGAGAATACATTGTTTTTGGATGTAATATTCATGGAAACAGTTGGTTAGTGTTGTTTGATTGGATCTAATATTCATATAGAAGAGGCTGATCAAAGTCTTTAAAATTTAAGATAACTCTGTTCCCTTCAACCTGTAAAGAATGAATGTCAAAACTTATTTCTTTACTGAAGTAGGCATCGCAAAGTTCATCATTCTTCAACGAAAGACGTAAAGTGCGTTGTGGTGGAAATGATTCAGCTATTGCTTCAGAGTCAATTAGTTTAACAATCCAGGAAGAACCATCACATCCACTGGAAGAAAAATTAATCAGTAAACAATCATCCTGAATGCTGATATTGTTGATGTTTAGCATGTCGTCAGGCGCATTATTAAATTCATCTGAACTAATGACAACAGTTTGATCGCAATTAGATTTGGTTATATTCTCATCATTACAACAGGCCTGAAATGCAGTAAAAATTGCAATTAAAGTGAAGATATGGACTGAGTTTTTCATATCTGTAAGATGAGATATAATCCCAAGGGTTGCTTGAAAAAAGAAGAGTCGGTTGCCCGACTCTTTTGCTTATTGCATAGCCTCATAAACTATTTTTCTGTAATCGCGGTAAAAAGCGGTTGTATTACCTGGCATCATTTGTGTAAATGTGAACCCGAAAAGGTTATTTTTTACATCAATCCAGAAGTGAGTATCAGCAGCCCCTTCCCAGGCAATTTCTCCTGCATATGGATAACTGCCTTCCGGATTATCAATCAATTGCAATTTAAAGCCAATGGTCCAGCCTGTATTATTCCATGCTTTCTTTCCATCCGGCATCTGGTTTTCATAAAGCATCGAGATGGTTTCCGGTTGAAAAATTCGAATTCCATTCAATTCTCCTTTATTTAATATCATCTGACAAAAGCGAGCGTAATCCATCATGGTAGATTGTAAACCACCACCTCCCATTAAGAGTATTGCCGGTTTGGTAAATCGACTTTCATCGATGGACTCAATTAATTTAATTCCATTAGTGCTGTCCGGAGCATAAACACAAGTATAACGGGCAATTTTCTCTTCAGGGACAAAGAAACCTGTATCATTCATTTTGAGTGGTGTAAAAATATTGTCGGCTAAAAATTCATCTAGCTTTTGACCAGAAAGTACTTCGATGAGGTAACCAATTACATCAATAGATACACTGTATTCCCATTTTTCACCAGGTTGAAATTTTAAAGGTATCTGTGTTAAACGTTTTATTTTTGGTTCCAGTAGTTCGTTCCAAACAAGAATGGAATCGGCTCTGTAAATTGAATCAACATATGAATTCGGAGTCCAGCCATAAGTTAGCCCGGAAGTGTGTGTCATCAGATTACGTATCGTCAGTACAGGATTCTGATCAACCAATATAGGTTGGCCGTTCTCATAACCTTTGAATACTTTGGTGTTGGCAAACTCAGGAATGTATTTGCTAACAGGATCATCCAACTCAAATAAACCTTTTTCATAAAGTTTCATTAAAGCCATGGATGTAATACTTTTCGTCATGGAATAGATTCGGAAAATACTTTCGGTGCTCAAAGGTTTTTGATTCTCAACATCTGCCCATCCATATGCATTTGTTTGAATTAGTTTTCCATCTTTCACCAACATGGTTGTGATACCAGCCAATTGTTTGTTGTCGATATATTTTTGCATGGCTGTATCGATCGAAAGAAGAAATTCAGGATTTAATCCAACTTCTTCAGGTGATGCTTCCGGAAAGGAAAATGGTTGTTGACATTGGCAGAGAATGCCAATGAGTAATAGATAAAGTAATTTTTTCATAGTCTGGATTTTGAAATGTCTATCTAAGGTATAAAAACTTTATGTATGAGCAAGATATACATATAAATAGCAAATCAATTAACGTAATCCAAAAACAAGTATCTTTAGTTAAAATATTGGACAATGAATTTTTTAAATAAAATAGTCCTTGTTACAGGGGCAGCCAATGGAATAGGAAGAGGAATCGCTTTGGAATATGCGAAAAAAGGTGCAACTGTATTGGTTGCCGATATAGATATACTAAAGGCAAAAGATACTGTTGCTCAGATTGAAAATGATGGAGGGACTGCTTTTGCTTATGAAGTGAATGTTAGAAATGCCAGTGAAGTTGTAGAATTGTTTAATGTTTTGAAGAACCAGTTTGGTGGTTTGGATATTCTCATCAATAATGAGGGTGTTTCGAGATGGAAATCGCCATATGAATTAGATGTAGAGGAATGGGATGAGATAATAAATACTAATCTTCGAGGTGTATTTCTTTGCTCGCGCGAAGCAGCAAAAATAATGCGACAGTCAGGAGGAGGCTCTATCGTAAATATTGCATCAACCCGTGCAATCATGTCAGAACCTAATTCAGAAGCTTATGCTGCTTCGAAAGGAGGAATTGTTGCCCTTACACATGCAATGGCAGCATCTTTTGCACCAGACCATATCCAGGTGAATTGTATAAGTCCGGGATGGATTGAGACTGGAGACTATTCTCAATTAAGCGAAAAGGATCATAAACAGCATTTTTCACAAAGGGTTGGGAAGCCTGAAGATATTGCTAAAGCTTGCATGTATCTTACGCAATCAGATAATCAGTTTGTTAACGGTGTTAACCTGATTGTGGATGGTGGTATGACCCGGAAGATGATTTATGAGGAATAATAGCAAGACATTTGTGCAGTCTACAGATAACCGCGAGTTTTGTATAATATAGAATTGAAGTCTAATCAGATTGTCAAATTATTGCATTTTTGCATTCAATGATTTGAAATTTAGTGTTTTCAGCTGTGATCATAACCTTGCTGTAGATTTTTCGCAGGTGTGTAGCATAGTTTAGGTGCTTGTTGGCTACAACCACAAACCGTCCATTTGGCTTTAAACATCGGCAGGTCTGTTTAAACAGACTTAACGAAACTTCGATATTGGTTTCGTGGCCAAAATGAAAAGGAGGATTGGTTACAATTAAATCAAAAAACTGATTTTTAAAATCACTCAGATCGTTATTAAAGAGGCAGTTTGCTTTGGGTAGGTTTATTTTGGATGATTCAACAGCAAGGTAAAAATCATCAACCAGGTAAAGGTTGGATGATGGATTGTTCTTTTCCAGATGATAAGCAATAATTCCATTGCCACAGGCAAGGTCTAATATTGAATCTTCATTCTCATAAATATCAAGGTTATCAAGTAGAAATCGGGTTCCCATATCTATTTTACCTGATGAAAAAACACCTTTGTATTGCATAAGTTCATCACCATTTTCAACAGCAATCGTTTCGGTTAATATTTCATCCTGCTTTGTTATAGGTTCAGAAAGTATCAATAATCTTGATTTTTTATAAGCCAGTGATTGTTCTGCTTTTTTAAAATATTTTTGCGCCACATCAAGCATTGATGAGGTAAAATATTTTGTCATAAACCCACATATTACAATTCCGTCTTCACTTATCATTTGAGAAACCTGGTGTAGATATAATGCAAATAATTCCATTGATTTTGGAACCTTTACTATTGCGGTTTCGATTTTTAAGTTGTTGATTGATAAAATATCAGAGAAAGTAATTTGATCCAATTGAATTCCATTGTTAGCCAGGTTTTTTTGAATAGCTTTTTCCTGACTTTTATAGTCGATTATTACAGTAGGTTTCAAATGATGAAGAGCGATGGACAGGAAACCAAATCGATCATTGATGATAGCAACCGGTGATTGTAGGTTATTTTCTCCTAAATATGACAGAATATATTCATCAGCAGCATTCCAGGGTTTAAGTGATGTTAAACTAGTCTCGGGATAACGTTCTATTTTGAATGAACCTGTGCTGCTTGAAAATGACTCCATAGTAAATTAAATAATCAGAAGGCAAAGATAACGGTATATTAGTAACTATGGTCAATATGAAAATTAGATCTTAATATTGCTGGCACATAACTAAAAAAAAGAGGGTGTCCAAAAAGTGATTCTGCAAATAAGGAATCTTTCAAATTGTAACTTTACTTTCATTATACCCCACCAAACCTCCCCTATAAGGGA
>NZ_JBNGOX010000058.1:0-28308 GCF_050589785.1 Carboxylicivirga caseinilyticus
AGTCCCCTTCAGGGGATTTAGGGGTGACATAAAATGATATTTTATTACAAATTGAAACTAACGTTGTTCTGATGTTTAGTTTTTGGACACCCTCAAAAGAATATAATTAACTCAAATTTCTTTTAATCAACTATTATTTTCCGGGTAACTATTCCTTCATCAGATTTAACCTGCACAATATATAATCCTTTCTGAAGATCTGAACTGTTTATAATAGCTTTTGAATGTGATGAAACTTGTCGAACAATCGCCCCAGCCATATTATACAATACAACCTCCATTAGATCATCATTTAGCAATTCAATTTGAATCTCACTTGAAAGCTTATTGATTTTTATCTGATCCGTAATGGATTTTTTAAGGTTAGTAGAAGTTGCATCAAACGTCAATGACCAATTGTAACTACCAGTTGTATTTAGACTTTCCCATTTAATAAGATATTCCTGATCTTTTTGAGCTGAAAATTGAACATAGGACTGATTTCCGCAACCATCGTCCCCCCACATCTGTGTTGAACAATCAGAGAATATTCTAACACTAGTATTCTCTGTAGTAAGTTCACAAGAGGAAATAGTTACTAATCCATCTTCTGCAACAGTATATGAAAACCATTGATCGGTTGCTTGTGAATGATCTGAGTAATTACTACTTCCTTCCAGAGCAGCAAAGGGTAAACTACAATCTTCGCCTTCATTCCAACTGGTTTCTTCAATTGACCAAATAAAATCCCAGTTTGTATCCTGTGAATCCGACCGATTTTGCCACACAATAAAGTATACTTTATCTTTAACACCTGAAAAAGTCAATTTTGACTGCGCTCCACAAAAATCATCATTTACAACAATGGGATAATCAAAGCCACAAATTCCGTTGGTATCATATACTCTCAAATAGGTATCTGAATTTGTATACGTACACGAAGACACAATTACTTTTCCGGTTTGATTAGCTGTAAAGGCAAACCATTGGTCTGTATTTTGACTTCCCGTAAAAGTATTTACTCCAGTAAGAGCCTGAAATGCTTCATCACAAGATGAGCCATCCTGAGAATAAATCTCCAATGTAAAAAAACATAAAATTAAAGGCAGGTATAAATATTTCATCTTTCCAGTTTTGTTGTTTAGGGCAAAAATATTAAAATCTACTAACAATTATGTGTATACACATTATCAATTATTAAGTTTCGTTCGCGCACAAAAAAATCCCTGCTTGCATAAGCAGGGATTATATATTATTATCAATTAGCTCAATTATTCTCCGTATTCAGGATAATACTTTAATGGATCAATAGTATTATTCAATAAGTCAGATGGAAGTTCTGTTTCATCTAATTGTGGAATTGCATTAATAAACTCAATCTGATCTTCAGTTAATCCATCTCCATTGGTTAATGCCCATACTGCATCCTGCAATCCAGAAGCAATTTCATCATAACTCAAGCTTGTTTCCTTTAATGAAGAAGTTGAAGTAGAAACCGAATTGAAATGTTCCCAATTAATTTTACCCCAGCCAATCAGATTCAAAAGTTTCCACATAGTATTTGAGTTGGTTATACCATGGATTTCAAATTCAGATTGAGCATCAGAATTAGATTTACCTTTATTAATGCAATACAAATGTAAAATAAAGGTTCTTTCTTCATTAGGTTTTAAGCTAACCCAAGCCCACTGCAACAATATACCACTCTGATATCCTTCTTGCTTAACTTTACAAACCAAACCTTTAGGAAAAAACATTGTCCTTTGTTGGTTCGTTCTATTTCTTAGTTGACACTTAAGCTTAACAAACTGACCACCACTACCATAATTAGAGTTTGTCTGTACAGCTTCATTAGCGAACGTTGACTTCAGGCTTAAATCATCCTTACTTATTGCTGCAGTCGTAGTTTCTTCCAGTCCGGTAATTGTACCAACTAATTCAATTCCTTCAGGCAACTCAAAGGCATCAACACTTAATTCACCCTCTGTATAACCCATTCCCGGTATATTACCAGGGGATTCTATTTTTTCTTTTTCGCAAGCTGTGAAAGCTAACAGAGCTAACACAACAAACAGAGTTAAAGTCTTTCTCATCTTCCTTATTATTTACAAGTTAGTTTCAATACAAAGATATAGTTATTATTTATATTTCTAAAAAATCACACAGCCACACCAAATACATTAACATACTGTTATATTGATCATTAACTTATTAAACCAATAAAATACAAACTGTTTTATTTGACGAAAATGGAATTATTAATGATTAACATTCAAATTATTTGATAAAAAATTCGAATCAAAAAACAGAGGAAAGAAATTTCAGAATTTTTAATCATTGCATTAATGATGTCGTTCAGAATAAATTCTAAACTACACCAAACAACAATTTTTTAACTCTAGAGAAGTGCCGATTATTATATGCATTTAAAATAAATATGTCTCATCTTAATGGTTTTATAATTCAATGAATTATAAAATTGACTTTAGCATTTCTTTAAGTATAGAACCTGCTTTAGGATGAAGAAAATTACGTGGTAATAATAAATCTTCATCATTAATACCTATAAATCTTTCATGGGTGGTAAATGCTAATTGATATCCAGCATCCTTAACCGTCTGAACCACTTTTGCATTATAATCCTTTTCTGTTCCGTTGGGAAAAGCCATTACCTTTGTATTAATACCCAGATGATTTTCCAACCAGTTCTTTGGCTCCTTGATTTCATAAAACACATCTGATTTTGACTGATGTTCATGAAATATCAGATGTGAATGACTGTGGGCCCCTATTGTGACCAACGAACTATTATTCAATGATTTTAATTCATCAACTGTCATTAATTGATCATTTGAATAAACAGACTTGTATTTAGACCATTCATCCGGGCTCAACAAATTCTTTATTTCATTGATAAAATCAACCCCCTCGTTTTGTGGCAGGTACTTATAACAGGCACAAAGCTTATCTGCCAGGTTTTGCTTTTCCCTGGTATTCATTCCATTTGTTAACTTCAAACCTGTTTTAGTACATTCCCATTCTTTTTGAGAATACATAACAGCCACACGAATATAAAAAGTTGGCATATACTCCTGTTTTTCAACAAGACCTGCGGTTACAAAAACAGTAAATGGTATCTTATATTCCTCCATCACCGGCAAAAGAGTAGTGAGGTTATTACGATATCCATCATCGAAAGTAAAATGAATCCATGGCTTACGCGAACTCTTTCCACTTCGTCTCATTTTAAGCAAATCATCCATGCTTAAAAACTCAACACCTAAATCTTTCCAGAACTCAATAAGCTCCACCAATTGTCTTCTTGTTATATGAAGTTGTTCAATATATTCCGATTTCAACTGATCACAGACACCATGTCCAAAATAAACAAAACCTTTGGGTTTGATTTTCAATAACCGAGCTATTATCTTTTTTGTCAGACTATTCATAAAATTGCTTCTAAATTAGTCATAACATTGATTTATATAGCTCTTTATACATAATAGATAAAGACTCCCAGTTATAATCTGAACAAACTTTTTGATAAGCTGCATTTGTCTTACTTATAGTTTGCTCCGGATTTGAGAGTGTTTCTTCTATCTTTTTAGCCAAATTATTTACATCGCCCGATTTAAAATAAGTCACCTCATCTTCACTAAAAATCAAAGTATTTTCTCTGATATCACTGCATATCAATGGTGTTTTTACTAAAGCTACCTCCAATAACATCATTGACATTGCTTCATAAAAAGAAGGAAAAACAAATAATCGGGCACCTTTCACATATCCAAGCAATTCAGCCTTATCCTTAAGCATACCCAAAAATTTGACATCCAAATATTTCTTATAACCTTCTAATTGCTTCTTGTATTCAGGGAGTTGCTCATGATCACCGGCAATTAGAACTTTGCCTTTATAATTCATGTTTTTCAAACCATCCAGAAAGATATGACACCCTTTATGTGGTATAATCCTGCCAGCTGCAAACATGATATAATCGCCCTTTATCTTAACTTCTCCAATTACCTGCCGTGGATCAACCCCATTATGTATCGTGATAAAATCCTTTTTGTACTTCAAAGTGGCTGCTTCCCTTTCTGTTTCTGCCACAAACGTCACCTTATTGGCAAACCTGATCATCAGTTTTTCGGTAAATCGGAAAAAATATTTCATCACCTTACCCCATTTACTCATATTATAAGTCCGTCCGTGATGTGTAGAAATGACTTTATATCGCAATCGAATAAGTGGCACTATATAACCCGTATCAATCTGATGGGTATGAATCATATCATAATTACAGAAAAACAAAGCATGGAAAGCCCCAACCAAATTATAATAGAACACATTCAGTTTATGAGGAAGAAACTTTCGAATGATAAACATCCTGACATTCTTATATGGATTCTTCTCAGAACAGTGCGATGAAGTAGCGTAAACAGTAAATCGATATTCTGTATTAAGATGCTGAACAAGATTTTCTCCCACCGATGATGTTCCTCCTATGGCAGGAAATCCTTTAAGTCCGAATATGGCTATATGTGGGATGGTTTTAGGCATTTATTTTTCGTACTACAATTTTATTTAAAACTTTAATAATATGATCACTAATACCGGATAACTTGGTGTTGGATTTAAGAATTGACTCCAGATACTTCAATTCATCATTATCAAAGGGATGAAAATTAATCAAATAAAATCCATAAACTATTGCATAAAGAACAGTTCCAATTCCTAACAATATTATCTGATTACCTATAAAATGCAATGGATAAAAAAGTAACAATAAAACAATGACTAACAGAACATTGGAAAGAAATATTTTGGGATCATATGTCAGCTTTAAATACTTTCGGAACATAAAAAACATCAACATATTTTTAAGTAACTCCCCAAAAACTGTTGCAACAGCCACACCGGTAATACCAAATTGTTTCATCATTAAAATACCTGCAACCAAACTAAAAACAACCACAATTCGTGAAATCAACAAAACATGCATCTTCTCTTTTAAATGAATCAGTATACCCAGAGGATAAAACACACCATCGAATACAAATCCACCCAGAATAATCACCGTTGGCCAGTAAGCACTTAGATACTTCTCACCAAAAAGCTGGCTGATTATTTCATTTCCAAAAACAAAAAAATAGGTAAACGGCAGGATAAATACAGGGAGCAAAACCTTGATAATAAAATTATAAAATCGATTTAAGGAGTCTGTTTCCTCCATTGAACTATACCTTTCGAAAACCAGCGGTTTCAAAACTGACTCAAATTCCTTCAGTGGCAGAACCTTATAAAACAGTTCATAGATTTTTACAGCAAAACCATACAATCCTACAAAATAAGGACTTGAAAGTGCAGCTACAATATAATAGTCACTGGTGCGACCGATTAGCCCTGCTCCCATTTCAGTAAACAGCGAATATAACCAGAACCTTTGCATGCGCTGCTTTTGCCTTTTATTAATCACTTCGCCGGAGGTATTATTATCAGAATTTAATACCTTAATTAATACAATCAATGCCGGGATTGCATATATTAAGGAAACAGCTCCTTCGATAATCAGTAACAGATTAACGTTTAATTGATTTAAAAGAATCAGGTAAGCAATGGCCCTGCTAAATGCTATGATGATATTAAAAACTGCAATTCGCCGATGTAACAGAAGAGCTGACAATAAAACCTCGAGCAATATTTTTACAGCGTATGTAAAAACAAAGAATAGGAATGAATTTAAATGATTATCAAATGTTTCGACATTAAAAATCTGGATAATAAAATCCTTAAATACAAAACCCACAATCGTTAAAACAACCACCATAACCAATGCAATGGCTACATAAATAGCGATTAACCTCAACAATGAAGATGATGAAATAGTATTTTTCAATTCCGGTACAAAACGCAATAAAACATGTTTTAACGGACTAACAATTACCAACTGATAGGCTGTAAATAAACCAAATAGAAACACATACATTCCATAAACATCAACATCGAGCTGACGCAATACCATTACGGAAGCCACCAGACTGATAAGCTGAGTAACAATTTTGGCCAGGTACACCCACAGAGTGTTCTCAAGTAATATTTGTTTGCGGTTAATCATACTCACAATTTGCGCCTAAAAATTGATTTTTTTAATGTGCGTTTCAATATATATTTAAGATATTCATATTTAACAGCTTGTTTTGCAGATGCTCCTGATGATTCAATGGTAATGCGATGGAAATGATTTCCTATTATATCCCTTTGAAGTCCCTGAACACCAAAGCTAATATCCACAAAGTCTCTAATATTATTAAATAGTTTTTGATTTATTGGCCGGTCATCAGAAGGAAAAGCAAACATTCTGTAACCAGTATTAAAATCTTCTTCTATCCTTTTCATACTCTCGAGAACCTGTTGTTCTTGTTCTACCAGGCTTAATTGTTCAAACGGTGGATGATCCATACTATGTGCTCCCAACTCGAAACCGTCACTCAACATTTCATCAATCTCTGCAGATGATAAGTATATCGGCTTTCTATCCAGAATGTCTTTGACAGAAAGATTGAGCTCAAAGATTAATTCATCTAATACTGATCTTTGATGATATTTTATCGAATGTAATTGAATCTTTAAATTGTAAATATTCAAATCATTTTTATCCAGCCAACTGATGAGATTTTTATGTTGTTCTTCATCCAGACTACCCAGTTTTTTCAGAATTATATTTCGCTTTCTGATAAAATGAAGATCTGTATTATCAATGAAATCAGGATTTACAAACAAAGCCGGTTTGATTCCTGTCTTTTTAAAAACCGGGTACATTAGATCGTATACCGATTTTAAACCATCATCAATGGTAATCGCCAAGGCATTTTGAGGTAATGACTTATTATTAATCAGATCTGTAATCTTTATTACTGAATAATTCTCATTAAAAAATCGCAAATCCTGCTCCAACCGGTCGATAGTTCGATACTTATTTTTATTGATCACAGGATCAGGATCCCATCCATGTATACTGTGATAATTAATGATTATCAAATCTTTTGAGGCCCATTTTCTTATAAAGTTGAATGGGATTATGGCGGTAAACCTCGTTAACCAGGCTTCTGTTATTCTTTTAAACCTCTTCATACTCAACCTTTATCTTGTTAGAAGGATAAAAGAAAAAGAATGCCAACAGATTTAAAACATCTCTGAAAAGATGTATAATCAACCTTTGGAAAACATCTGTTCTAAGCCTTTTTCTATGACGAATAACTACAGCCGATACCAACAAAGCTGGATATAATAAAAGTAACCAGCTATTCTGCAGAAGTAAAGTCAGAAATAAACTAACAACTAGCACAAGCAATGTAGGATCACTGCTCAACATTCGTTTTAATACATATTTATTTGTAAAATGAGTTCGGTACAAAATAGCACGGGGATAAACGGCTGCACCAGAGTGTAAAGATTGCCAAAGACGCTTAACTTCCTGGTAATCGATGGTATGATGCACAGCCATTACTTCTTTTTTTCTTAAAAGTAAAAAACCTTTTTGTGCCAACCGATATCCCAAATCAAGATCCTGCCCCTTTTTAAAATTAACATGCATCCCTCCTACATCATTCCAAAGTTTGCGCTTAATAGCAAACAAACCTCCAGTTGTTGACTGATAGGAATCTTCGGCACAATAGATCTTTTTATAATAATCCTGGTTAATCAAATGACCATCAATCGAATAATAATAGTTTACAAAATTGCCTGAAACAAATTCATATTTTAAATCAACTTTTTCATCAAGAATAACTGGCAAAAAAGAAGATTGCAATTCCATATCACCATCCAAAAAGATTAAATTTTCTGATTTTGACTCTTTCACTCCAATATTTCGGGCAATGGCTGAATTATATTTCCCTGTAATTTTAAAAACTCTGCAATCAAATTGTTTTTTTGCGATCTCAATACTGTGATCGATTGATTGTGAATCAACATAGATTATTTCAGCCTCCAGATTTAATGTCTCTATCGACAAACGAATACTATTTAAACACTTTATCAAGCGTTCTCCTTCATTCCTACCAATGACGATAAACGATATATTCATTTAATGCCCTCCAATTGTTTTTGCTTACGAATAAAAGAGTAAAATAACCGTAGGTATTGAATCGGTAATCCACTTATGATTTGCCATCCGGCATGTTTCCGGTAATAATTCAACCACATTTGCCAGCTGGTTGCTGAATATCGATTTAGAAATGAGAGTAAAAAGCTTTTCCACGACTGTTTAATAAATGTCCGGCCTTCTCCTGTCGCTTCCAAAATGGAATAAATTTTAATATCCCAAGTAATAAACACACGAATTCCTGATTTAATGGATCTTAATATAAAATCATAATCTGCCGCATATTGTGGAAAATGTATCTCATCAAAATAACCAACCCTTTTAAAAACATCAGCCGGAATCAGAGTTCCCCTACCGTTTAAACAATATGTTGGATGCAATCCTTTTAGACTTTCATCAACAACGGTAAAAGGTTTATGATATTTTTGTTCTTTTGCCTTCCACCACTCAATTTTTCTTACTCCAGAAAAGAATATATATTCTTTCTCTTTACTGATCATATTTAAACATCCTAAAATGCATTGTGGATTTTGATTATGAAGATCTAATAAATCCCGAATCAGGTTATGATTAAATGAGACATCATTATTTAAGGTGATAACCACATCAGCATCTTTATTAAAGGCATATTTAAAGCCTTCATTCATAGATTTAGCCCACCACCAATCACCATTTCCTTTTACAATATGAGTATTGGAATATAACTGTTTAACTTCCTCTACAGTTCCATCTGTTGATCCATCATCCACCAAAACAACTTCAAATTGTTTGTAACTCTGTTGTGACAAAAGGTGCAAACAATTTAGTGTATATTCCTTTCTATTATGAACAGCTATAACAACAAACACTTTCATTCTGCAACCTCCTCCTCGTTTACAACAGGTTCATACAATACCGGAAGCATTGTAAGGGCAATAAAAAACACCTTGGTGAAATACACCTCTGAAAATCCGATAAGCCAAATACCACCCAAAGCAAACAGCGCGAAATTTGTATTAAATTTTCTGCTTCTACAGTAATTACGCCATCCAACCCAGGTCAAAATAAAATAAAGAAAGAAAGCAAAAATGCCATAACTGGCTAACAAGTTGGTGACACCGTTATTACGATGAATCTTCCGTTCCTCTGTTTCTTCTCCAAATCGTGTTTTTTCGGCTCTGCCTAAACCAACAAACGGACTTTGTGCAAAATCAATAATATCTTTCTGAGCACTCTTAAATCGGGTATTATAAGTATAGTCAGTAAACGATAATTTACGCATGATTTTATCACCAATAAAATCAACCGAAACAAAAAGGTAGATAACACCTACAATCAAAACAGGTACAAAAACAATCCGTCTTTTTATATTTTGATGAATCAGGTAATAGGAAGTAATTACATATAACAGAGCTATCAATCCGGTTGTTGAGAAAGTACTTATCAATCCCAATACCAGAATTACGCTCTTTCTATTCCACAGGTATTTATTTCGAATGATATTAAAAAGAAGGGCAATAATTAAAAAGCCGGAGAATGCACCCGGTTCCCAGAAAGGTCCGGAATTTCGTTTTAAAAACAAAAATCCTTCTCCTTTGGTATTTATTGTATAAAGTATAACATTATTAAAATAGTTATAATTGGATTCCTTTATGAACGGATGCTTAAAATAAGGAGCTATTTTAGCTCTGAGAATATATTCAAAGGACGAATGATAGGACAGAAAATAAAAAAACCAACTTATAATTACCGAAAACACCAAAATATTAACGTAATATCCAACAAATCGCTTATCAACGGCTTTTAACGTAAGATAGGCAAACAGTAGCCGAACATGTAATCCGATAAAAGTGGTAACAGGCAAATAATAGAACTTCAATACCTGTCCTGCCTGAATCAATAAAGCAAAAGCAATGTAATATATTATGTATTTATCAACCTTACGTTTACGATATAAAAACACCATCAACGGAAAAAGCAGAAATACAATCAAAACTTCAATTCGGGAACGATAGAAGAATGGGATGCCTGAAAAAGCAACCAAAAAATAAACCAACAGGTAATCTATTATCTTCGTTTTATTAATCATTTACTCCTTCTATAATTTTCGCATATAAGTCAAGATGGCTTTTACTCACTCTATCAATTGAATACTGCACTTCAATAATTTGTCTGGCATTTGCAGATAATTGTGCATTTCGATCTTCATCATTCACACACCATCTAATCCCATTTGCCAGATCTTCACTATCAAAAGGCTTAGCCAAATAACCATTTTTCTTGTGGGTAATCATATCACTATTGCCTCCAATATTGAAAGCAACAACAGGCTTCGAACAGGATAATGACTCCATTATCAAATTAGAAAGATTCTCATGTTTTGACGGTACCACAACAACATCAGAAGCTGAAAGATAATCAATTAAGAGTTTGTCATCTCCTATATAACCAACATTATGAATTTTTATTCCATTAATCAGATAAGCATCTTCCTTCTTACCTCCAATCACAACTAATTCAAAATGATCTTTATCCAAAAAGTGAATAGCCTCATTTAGCAATTTAAAACCTTTATTGTCATCAGAGGTAGCATCAACAGCAGCAAACAAAACCAATTTCTTATCCGGAGAAAAATCGAATCTGGCACGCGCACTAGCTTGATATGAAAAAATAGTTGATTCAACGCCATTTGAAAGATGATGTACATATTGATCTTTTAAAAGACTACTTCGCTCTGCTTCCGATTTCATCCAATGGCTGGGTGCTATAAAAAGAATTTCTTTCTTCCTATATATATTCTTTTTTAATGATTGAATGTGAGTACTTATATCATCTGACTCTTTAGAATTTAATTGAGGACATTTTCCACACATTGTAGTAAATGCTGAACAACCATTTGTAATATGGCAGCCACCTGTAAAATACCATACATCATGCATTGTGATTACAACAGGTGCTTTCATTTTTATTATCTCATTGAAATTCATATATCCCCTGTTTATCCAATGTATATGAATAATATCAGGGGTTAGTGCATTTACTTTTTTAGCCAACGAAAATCCATGAATCCCGGATGAAAACATGCTTTTTATTCTTTCTCCGGAAATATTTAACCAATGCTTTTCAAGCTTTATCAATACCTTCTTAAAAAATTTATGCAACAGTGAATTCTGCACATTTAAAACAGTATCATCATTGGTATGCTTATCACCAACTAACATAAGAGATTCTGCCCCCTGCTTCAAAAGCCCTTTGTGCAACCGATAAGCTGCCCGTCCGGCACCAAAGTAATCCTTACCTGTTAAATGTACTATTTTCATCAGTTTGAGATTAATTCAATCAATCTGTCTAAATTCTTTTTTACATCGAAAGTTTTCGTTGCATATCGATATGCCTTATCTAATATGTCATCAACCTTTATATTATCAGTGAGGAGTTGATCAATAAAGTCAGTCATCTCTTTAATATCATTATCAAAACAATACCCCAATTGATTTTCTTTTAACAGGTTATCCGGATCTACTGATAAACTTACCACAGCAACTTGCTTAAACCAAGACTGAATGAAAGTGTTAGGCATCCCTTCTGCCGAACTTGTATTTACAAATATCCTTGCCTTATCAAACCATCCAAGAGTTTCCTGGTAACCCAATTCGCCCTTTGTCTCAATATTCCCGGATACAAGATAAGAAAGTCGTTCCGTTCCCTTTCCAATCATTATAAAACGCCAGTCATCAACATTACGCAATCCATTCACAATCTTTAAAAATAGTTCAGGTTGTTTAACTGGTGAAACATTACCAACCCATAATACTATATTTTCTTTTTGCGAAAGATCTGATTGCATTGAAGGAAATGAACTCGGAATTAACTCAGTAAGCCTCTTAAACGATTTTTTAAACTGTATTTGCTGATGGCGATTTTGAGCAAGTATTAAATCAGCATTTTTCTTCCCCCATTCAACCATTTTATCAACTATGATAAAATCTGTTTTTCTTATCAATTTCTTCAACTTTGACTTGTATCGAAATGATTTTAAAGCATTAGTGTATTTATCTTTTTCAGCATCTTTATCCTGAGCCAAAGCATAAATCATTTTCTTGCCCAATAACATACAATACAATGCACATGCACCTGTTAATGAAAAATCAGTCCGTTGATAATAGATATTTGATTTGGTTTTGAATAATAAAAAGAAAACTGAAAAAAACTCCAGAAACCGAATCGATCTAAATTTATAATAGTGATACTTTACCCTATGATCTAAATATGGACTACATATGATACTATGCTCTTTACCTTTCCCTCCACAAAGCAATTCAACCTCCCATCCTCTGCTTAAAAATTCATTGATAAGATAAAACACTTGAATCTCAGCCCCTCCTGTACTAAATGTTACATATTGGGGAATAACAAAACAAATGGAAGGCACCGGAGCTTTACCCATGTACTTCTATTTCAGACCCGTTTCTTCTGTATTATACTTATTGTAATACTCGTATCGATATTTACGATCTTCTAATCGACTGGCATTCAAAACTACACCCAGATTCTTAACTTCTTTTTGTTGCAAATCAGCGAATACCGTTTCCACAATAGACTTTTTACTAAAGTTTTCGCGAACCACAAATACATTAATATCGGAATATTCCATAAGGAAATAAGCATCACTAACAACACCTACAGGAGATGAATCAACTACAATATAATCGTATTGTTTTCGTAAACTTTTAAAAACATCTTTGGTTGATTCCCCTGCAATCAATTCAAGTGGATTAGGAGGAATTACTCCGGGTGTAATTGCATCCAGACCACTAAATTCTGTTTCCTGAATGATATCAGATAAAACTTTGTTACCAACATAATAGGATGACAATCCATTTTTATGATCCTTCACCAAATCCATATACTGATTACTTTTTCTTAGATCATATCCAACCAAAACCACCTTTTTTCCCATATTTGAAAGTGATAAAGCTAGGTTCAACGAAATAAAGCTCTTACCCTCACCTGCCACACTGGAGGTAATCAATATTGTTTTATGCGTCTCTCGTTTAATAAAAAAGAACAGATTGGTTCGAATGGTCCTGAAAGTTTCAGCAATGGCCGAATGCGGATTTTTAGCAACTACTACTTCTGCTTTCTCAGTATTTTTTAAAACAGATCCTAAGAATGGCAATGAACTGAAGTCATCTAAAGCTTGTTCGCCCTTTATTCTGTCATCAAAAAAGCGCAACAGCATTATAAGCATGGAAGGAATTAATATCCCTAATAAAACAGCCAGACTATAGTTAATCATTGGATCAGGAAATACCTGACGAACCATACGTGCCGGTTCCACCACTTCATGTTCAGGTAAATTGGAAGCTTTAGCTATTTGTGCTTCTGCCCGCCGCTGCAACAAGAAAGTATATATAGCATCATTCAATTGAAACTTACGTTCAAAACCAACCAATTGCCTCTCTGTTCTTGGCAGATCCTCCAGATCCCTTTTCATCTCATTAATTTTTGAGGTGAGATCATTCAAAGTACGCTGCAATGTTCGGAGAGAGAACTCAATATTTTCAACAATTGGCCTTTTTAGACTCTCAATCTGTATTTCAATATTTTTCAGATATGGACTCTTTTCCTGCTTTTTCCCAATTAGCTCACTTCGTTGATTAACCAATATGATCAAATCTCTCATCAACTCATTTAGTGTCTGATCACTAATTCCCATTGATGAAGGAACAACCAAATCAGAAAGATCATCATTCTCTTTAAAAAACTCATCGAGGTATTGATAATACTGAAACTGACGATCCACAGTTGACTTTTCAAGCTCCAGCTGATGTAAGCGCTCAAATATCCGCCCTGCTTTGCTCGAAATATCAATCACCTGATTACCGGAACGGAAACTCTCTAAACGATGCTCTGCAACCGTTAAAGAATCAGAAATCTCTTCTAACTGAGAATTAATATAAGCAATGGTATTTTGAGCCAGGTGATTTTTACGATTCAAATTCTTTCTTAAATAGATATCAGTAAGGGTTGTAACAAAATCAACCGCTTTGTTATAGGAATGATCCTGTAATCTTATTTCCACAATACTTACATCGGGATTCTCAGGGGCTACTTTCAGGTTTTTCTGAATCCCTTTAACAACAGCATTTTTATCCCTGAAAACAAAACTGTATTCTTTATCAATTATGTCCTGAATTTTAGATGCATCCTTTAAAAACACCCTGAAACTAAACAGATCACCAGCTACCTCATCAGATTGAAAGTAGGAACCATCCAACGAAACTTTTCCCATATTTTTAAAGACCTGATCCGTGGCATAATCAATCACGCTCACATCATCACCATCTGCTTCAATAATAAATTTACCATCCTCTTGAAATTCAATACTAAATTTAACATCAATGGCCTGAACATGGCTTGAGTCGTAAAGAACAACAAACGGAGCCTCATTATAAATCTCCTTTTCTATTAAATTGGCAACCCTGTAATATTCAACCTCCAGGTTAAGCTGTTCAACTGTTTCAATTATTAAGGGAGTAGATTTCAATATTAGCATCTCATTCTGAAATGCTTTTTTCTGATCAAACAATTGAAAACTTTGTAAAAACTCTGTTGCTTTCTGACTTTGTAAGCTACTATTCTCCTTGATATAAATACTGGATGACACCTCATAAGTTGGTGCAATAACTTTACCCAACACAAATGCCAATAGGATAAAATCAACAATAGCAATTACATAGAAATACCATTTCTTTCTTACAATCTCAACAATCTTACGAATATCGAGATACTGGTCTTTGTTCTGCTTTTGCAATGAACCATTCATAAATAGTTACTTTATGTAGTTTGCTACTAAAATAAACGTGGTGATACCTGATAAAACAAGTGCCCATGGAAAAGTATCAATTCCCCATTTCCTTTTATTCATAGGCTCTATATAAACCACATCGTTGGGCTGCAGATAAAAAGCTTTTTGCCCTAATAAATCAACATCAGTGAGGTCTATTCTTTGCTTGGTAACTTTATTATTTTCATCCCTGACAACAACCGCATATTTACGATTACCGTAAACATTTACATCACCTGCCATACCTAAAGCCTGAAAAATATTAATATGCTCCGTTGCATAAAAGTACCTTCCTGGTTTCTCAACATATCCAAGCACTGTAATGTTTTTATTAACGAAGGCCACTTTAACTGTTGGCTCATTCAAATACATTTCCAGTTCTTTCTGAATTTTACTCGCGGCTTCATCACTATTTAAACCTAATACGTAAAAATTGCCGATTATTGGTAACTGAATGTAGCCTTTATCATCCACAACATAGGATACCATGGCCAGATCATTTTCAGAGCGCCCACCTCCATAACGGTTTGCATCGTTACTCATAAAATTTATTTTACCATCATCCAAAGAGGTAACCTGGAGATACAACTGATCAAAAGCTTTTATTTTAATCTTTTGATTGATATTTGAATAATCTACTAAAGTATCTGTAACTGAATTATCCTGAAGATATATAATGTCTTTTTGAGGAACACAACTCAATGCTACTATCCCCAATAATATTATAAAGAGTTTTCTCATTTTAGGCTTTAAGTCTATATTCTTTAATAAATAAAAATATAGATATTTAGCGGTTGGCCCTCATTTTTTTTACGAAATAACTTTTTTATCATTTTAAAGGTTTCAATTAAATGATATGAAAAGCCATTTACCAGTTCGAACACATGAATAAACTAAATGTTATCTGAACGATGAACTGACGAATAACAAAAATGATTTCGGTAAGTATACTCCTGGCATCCTTTCTCACTTATTTCAGAGAATAGCTATTTAGCTGTTTTGATTTTGTATTTTACCTCAACATCACCTTTGGATATTTTTGTGAGTCTACCTTTTAAAATCCTTTTCTTTAAAGGATTTAGATAATCGATAAATAACTTGCCTTCAATATGATCATATTCATGTTGAATTACACGGGCAGCAAAACCTTCATATTCTTCTACCTTCTTTTGAAAGTTCTGGTCGAAATATGTAATTCTTATTTTAGTTGGTCGCTTCACATCTTCCCGGATTGTAGGCAAACTCAAACAACCTTCAGACAAGGACTCTTCCTTACTTTCTAGAAGCTCAATTTTAGCATTAATAAAAACCTGTTTTAATCCCTTCAATTCAGGAAACTCATCTTTTAACGGATCAGCATCAATTACAAATAAACGAATAGATTTACCTATTTGTGGAGCAGCCAAACCAATACCATCGGAATGGTACATGGTTTCCCACATATTTTCGATTATTGTATCTAAATCTTTATAATCTTTATCAATATCTTCAGCGACTTTACGCAATACAGGGTGTCCGTATACAACAACAGGATATATCATAATCTGTTCTGTTCCAAATAAGTTTGTAAAATAATAGTTGCGCTTACCTTATCTATCAGCGCTTTATCCTGACGGGCTTTCTTTTTTAATCCTCCATCAATCATTGCCTGAAATGCAAGTTTTGATGTAAAACGCTCATCCACCCATATTACAGGAATTTCGGGAAGCTTATTTTTCAACCGATTAACAAAGGGTTGAATGTACTTCATAGATTCAGAATCTTCACCTGAATTTTGAGTAGGATGACCGATTATGATTTTTTCAACTGTCTCCTCTTTCATATAATTGACAATGAAATCAAATAATTCATGTGAAGCAACAGTCGTTAATCCATTCGCTATAATCTGCAAAGGATCTGTTACAGCAATACCACTCTTTTTTCTACCATAATCAATGGCAAGAATTCTACCCATAAACAAGTTTTCTGCAAAGATAGCAGAATATGCTAATGCAAAATAATTAACATTTAATATGAATATGGCTTATTGATATCTACCACCTAAAAAATACTAACATTTTGACAGTTACGATCTTAAATTCAGGTCATTATGACATATCAAAAACAATCAAAACTGACATTAATTCACACTATTTTTCCTATCGCTATTAACTGATTATCATTAGTTTCTGATTATTAAATCCTTACATCAATACAATATTTCATCACTAATTTTTGGCATTCAGTTTGAAAAAGATTAGTTGAAAACAAACAAATGTTAAACTTAAATTTTGGAGGAACAAGCCATGACACTTGCAAGATTAAACAACAGATTTCCATCAATGCCTTCAATCTTTGATCGTTTTTTTGATGGTGAATTGATGGACTGGAATAACAGCAATTTTTCAAGTACAAACACTACTATGCCTGCTGTTAATGTAAAGGAGAATGACAATGAATTTTCAATCGATGTTGCTGCTCCTGGCATGAAAAAGGACGATTTTAAAGTAAGCTACGACAACGGTAGACTAACCATTTCTTCTGAATACAAAAATGAATCAGAAGAAAAAGAGGATGAAAAAGTTACTCGCCGTGAGTTTAGCTATCAATCATTTCAGCGTTCTTTTACCGTTGAAGAAACCGCTGTTGAATCAGAAAATATTTCTGCTTCATACGAAAATGGAATTCTTCATATTACTCTACCCAAAAGGGAAGAAATTAAACCAAAACCAGCAAAACAGATTGATATTAAGTAATGCACTTAAGGGCAGCCTGCCTGCCCTTTTTCCAATTTAATCACTAAAAAATGCATGTTAGTTTAAAAAGAGTATTCGAATCATCTCAATTTACGTATCATTGACAAAATCAACAGTTAATCGGCAAAGAATGGATACTCGAATATTCAATTTAAGTAAAGTTTTATAACACTAAAATTGAAAGCCATGAAAACACTGGTAATGTATAACAATCCTTTTATTGAGTCATGTCTGTTCGAACCATTTTCTTTATTGACAAACCCTGTAATGGAATCAACAAACCATACACCTTTTCAATATCAATGGCAATTTCCATTGTCTGATTTTTCTAAGAGAGATTTAAATATTGAAGTAGAAAACAATGTTCTTGCTATTAAAGGATATAAGAAACATTCTTCTTTATTCAACAAAAAAGAAAGTATTAAAGAGTTCAATTCCCATATAAGTTTAACAGATGATATGGATGTTGAAAAAATAAATGCAAAATTCAAAAGAGGTATTCTTACCATTGAGATTCCAAAGAAAAAAGAGTCAATCACTTACCGTGAAATACCAATCTCCGGGGTGAATATTGTAAAAACAAAAGATGAAATACAAGACAATAAAACAGGTTGGTTGGATGTTTTAACCGAGAAGATCAAAAAAACATTCAATCACGCAGCATAAATAGCAGAAAAAAATATTTTAACCATATAAAACTAACTATAAAACCTTAAAACATAAACCATGTTAGAACACCAGATGAAAGTTTTAACCAGCGTTAGCGGAAACCCAATATTATTTAAGAAGGAGCTGGCAAAATCAATACAATGGCTGAATACAGAAGAACAAACACAACTAATTAATTGGGTGAAGGAGAACTTTGGCGACGATCATTCTGAGACCATTAATGAATTTGTAAATTCAACCTATGATTATGCTTCATAATTAATGAATCAAGAATATATATGAAAGGCAATTTTAATACCATTATACAATCTCCAACGCCCGTTTTAGTTGATTTCTTTGCCGAATGGTGCGGTCCCTGTAAAGTACAAGCACCAATCCTGGTGGAACTATCGCGTGAAATGGAAGGAAAAGTGAAAATCATAAAAATTGATGTTGACAAAAACCCGGAAATAGCACAGCGCTTTCAAATTCGTGGAGTTCCCACATTGGCAATATTTAAGAATGGAACAAGTGTCTGGAAACAATCGGGTGTCGTTGATAAAAGCAGTTTGAAAAGCATAATCCTAAGTCATCAATAATATAAGTTAGTTAGTTTTTAGGCAGAAGTCAGAAGTTAATGAATTAACATTTAAATAGTAGTAGACACAATTAATCCTTTTAAATAAACTAAGGAACTTAAACAAAACAAAAGGTCGCCCGAGACGAGCGACCTTTCTTTATTTTAGCATTTTATCTTATTAGCGAAGACTAGCCTGAGCTGCAGCCAATCGGGCAATAGGCACACGGAAAGGCGAACAACTTACATAGTTCATACCTGCTTTCACACAGAATTCAACCGAAGATGGTTCTCCTCCATGCTCACCACAGATTCCTACCTTAAGAATAGGATTGGTTTTACGACCTCTTTCAATTCCAGTGTGAACCAGTTGTCCAACACCTTCCTGATCCAGCACCTGGAAAGGATCATTCTTCAAGATACCTTGTTTTAGATATACAGGTAAGAATTTACCAGCGTCATCACGGGAGTATCCAAAGGTCATCTGCGTAAGGTCATTGGTACCAAATGAGAAGAATTGAGCAACTTCTGCGATTTCATCAGCAGTCAGAGCAGCTCGAGGTATCTCAATCATGGTACCCACCATGTAGTCAACCTTCGTACCTTTTTCTTTAAACACCTTATCGGCTACTTCACGAACAATCTTTTCCTGCATTTTCAATTCCTTCACTGTACCAACCAAAGGAATCATAATTTCAGGGAAAGTAGGTTTTCCTTCAGCTTTCAACTCGAGTGCTGCCTCTAAAATAGCACGCGCCTGCATTTCAGTGATTTCAGGGTAAGTATTACCTAAACGACATCCACGATGACCCAACATTGGGTTAAATTCGTGTAGGTCTTCCACTTTCTTTTTAATCACATCAACAGAAACGCCCATTTCTTTTGCCATTGATTCTTGATTTTCTTCTTCGTGAGGCACAAATTCATGTAATGGTGGATCCAGCAGACGAATAGTCACAGGGAATCCTATCATAGTATTCAATACATCTTTAAAGTCCTGACGTTGAATAGGCAATAACTTATCCAATGCTTTACGACGTCCTGTTTCATCATCTGCAAGAATCATTTCACGCATACGAATCAAACGCTCACCTTCGAAAAACATGTGTTCTGTACGACAAAGACCAATACCCTGAGCACCAAATTCTCGTGCTACTTTTGCATCTCTCTCTGTTTCAGCATTTGTACGAACATCAATCTTTCTGAATTTATCTGCCAATTCCATTATTTCAGCAAAATCGCCGCTTAACTCAGGATCTTTGGTTGCAATCTTTCCTTCATAAATATCACCAGTTGATCCATTCAAAGAAATCCAGTCTCCTTCTTTAAATGTTTTACCTGAAGCAGTTAATGTACGAGCCTTAGCATCAATTTTACATTCACCGGCACCTGACACACAACACTTACCCATTCCACGGGCAACAACAGCTGCATGAGAAGTCATACCACCACGGGCAGTTAAGATACCTTGTGCAATATCCATTCCTTCCAAATCTTCGGGAGAAGTTTCGATACGGGCAAGGATAGTAACCGGGAATTTCGCGGCCTCATCAGCATGGAAAACCAACTGACCAGTGGCAGCACCTGGCGAAGCAGGAAGTCCTGTTGCCAATACTGTTGCTTTTACCATCGCATCCATATCAAACACAGGGTGCAACAATTCATCTAATTTATTAGGTTCCTGACGAAGAACTGCTGTTTTTTCGTCGATCATTCCTTCACGAAGCATGTCCATGGCAATTTTAACCATAGCTGCAGCAGTACGCTTTCCATTACGTGTTTGCAACATCCAAAGCTTGCCATCCTGAATGGTGAACTCCAAATCCTGCATATCTTTAAAATAAGCTTCGAGTTTTTCCTGCACTTCAAAAAGTTCTGCATAAGCAGCAGGCATAGCTTCTTCCAACGAAGGATATTTTGATGCTCTTTCTTCTTCAGATACTTTAGCCAACTTAGCCCAACGAAGAGAACCTTCTTTAGTAATTTGCTGAGGTGTACGAACACCGGCAACAACATCCTCACCCTGTGCATCAATCAGATATTCACCATTAAAGATATTTTCACCAGTTGCAGCATCACGTGTAAAAGCAACACCTGTACCAGAATTCTCTCCCATGTTACCAAATACCATTGCCTGAACATTTACAGCGGTACCCCATTCTGCAGGTATCTGATTGATCTGGCGATAATAGATAGCTCTTGGGTTCATCCAGCTGTCAAATACAGCAGCAACAGCACCCCAAAGCTGTTCCCATGGATCAACTGGAAAATCAAGTCCTGTCACTTTTTTAACAGCCGCTTTAAATTTAGCAACCAGTTCTTTTAAATCTTCTACACCTAAATCAGTATCATTTTCTACCCCCTTAGCTTCTTTAACCTCATCCATTATCTCTTCAAATGGATCAATATCTTCTTTTGATTCAGGTTTCATACCCAAAACAACATCGCCATACATTTGAACAAAACGACGGTAAGAATCCCAGGCAAAACGCTCATTACCTGATTTTTTAGCTACTGCCAAAACTGATTCATCATTCATACCAAGGTTAAGAACCGTATCCATCATACCAGGCATTGAAACTCGTGCTCCGGAGCGAACAGATACTAAAAGAGGATTATCTTTTGAGCCGAATCCCATATTCATGGTTTCTTCGACTTTTTTCATTGCTTCTTTTACTTCACTGCGCAACAAGCCAACGATTTTATCGCGACCCATTTCGTTATATTCTGTACATGTATCAGTAGTAATGGTAAAACCTGCAGGAACAGGAACTCCTATCAGATTCATTTCGGCAAGGTTGGCACCTTTTCCACCCAGGAGATTTTTCATATCAGATCTTCCTTCGGCTTTACCATTACCGAAGGTGTAAACTCGTTTGTTGCTCATACTTAGATTTATTTAGTTATTTAAAATGTAGACTAAATGTTACTTGATGATAACTAATTGCTGATTTGTTAAATCTTTACAATTTTTCCTAATTTTTATGAATGCCGTTGCTCACTTCGGACTTAGGAAAGAGGAATACAAAATTTACTCTAACATCTCATTGTCAACCACAAACACATACAACATTGCAGTTCCCTCAAGAAATCTTCCATAATAATAATAAAATTATAGGAGGGCAGAGCAATCACCTTCGATAAATCTTTCAATTAATTTTAATATTTTTTTATATATCCAAATTATTCAAATCACAAAACCATTGTAATACAAGCATAAAAAAAGTGTTGATCGCAAAATCAACACTTTTTTATTTTTTTGAAAAATGATGTTCGAATTAATTTACCGGATACTTCTTTGTATACTCTTTCGATTTCATTAAAAAATCTACATACTGAGCACGCTTATAAGCATGCGGATCCTGAACATTCTTTTTACACAATTTACCTTTAAAATCGGATATTTTCTCGTATTCTTTCTTTTTCATCCAGGTTGTTAAATCTTCGAGCATACGGGTAACCTGAACCACTCCGTTTTTATATATTGTACTTACTACCTGAACAGTATCAGCTCCTGCCAAAATCATAGTTATTAAATCTTCACCATCAATAATACCGGTATTGCTACAAATACTACCATCAATATTGCATGACAATAAACCTGCAAAACGCAACGCCAACCGATTATCCCCTTTATGACTTAGATTGTATGGCATCTTAAGATCTTCGTTCTCAATATCAATATCAGGTTGAAATAAACGATTAAACAACACAAAGGCATCTGCTCCATTACTATCCATCCGATAAACCAGATTCATCAAATTGGTATAGAATGGACTCAATTTCACACTAACAGGTATATTAACTGCAGCCTTTACTTTTTTCAATATTTCAATTTTTTCATCTTCAATCTGCCCCGCCGATTTATCTACATCTGATATGGTTGAATAAAAATTCAATTCGATTCCATCTACTCCGGTTTGCTCAATGTTTTTGGCATATTCAACCCAACTCACATCATACACACAATTAAGACTTGCAATTACAGGTATTGAAACTGTTTCTTTTAGCTTTTTAAGCGCCATTAAATGTGCTCTTGGACCAGAGTGCTCAACTTGCGGAAAAAGCGAGATCATTTCCGCATTGCGTTCATCATATTCATGAAGCTCATCTTCCAACTCGGCCGCTTCCAGGTGAAGTTGCTCTTCGAAAAGCGATTTATAGACAATCGCAGCTGCACCAGCATCCTCTAACTTTTTAGCCATTTCAAGGTCTAAAACCAGATTACTGGCTCCGATAATAATGGGGTTTTTCAACTCAATCCCCATGTAGGTGGTTTTTAAATCCATAACAAAGGTGGTATTAAAGGGTTTTATTGAACTCTGAAATTTTAACAAACAGCTGACTAAATGGTTCTGAACCAATTACAATTACATCTAAATAATTTAAGTAAAAACTTCCTTTTCTTCAAGTTAATCCATAAAAAAAAGCCGCTCCTGTGAGGAACGGCTTTCATTGTATATTGGTAAATATTATTCTACCACATCATAGTTAAGCTCTGACAAACGCTTGTATGAGCTATAACGCCATTTAGCATTTGCTTCAGCAGCACTGAACAGTTCTTTAGCAGCTTCCGGGAAGCCTTTCATAAGAGCTGTATAACGCACTTCGTTACCAAGGAATTCCTGGAATTTCTCCCATTGTGGAGGCTTAGAATCAAGTACAAATGGATTCTTACCTTCTTCCTCGTTCATTGGATTGTAACGATACAAGTGCCAGTAACCACATTCAACAGCTTTCTTACCTTCTTCCTGTGTTTTACCCATACCGGTACGGATACCATGAGCAATACAAGGAGCGTAAGCAATAATCAAAGATGGACCAGGGTATGCTTCAGCTTCTTTCAAAGCTTTAAAGTACTGAGCCTGGTTAGAACCAATAGCAACCTGAGCTACATAAACATAACCATAAGTAGTTGCCATCAAACCAAGATCTTTCTTACGAATACGCTTACCTGAAGCAGCAAATTTAGCAACAGCACCAACTGGTGTAGATTTGGATGACTGACCTCCTGTATTTGAGTAAACCTCAGTATCCATAACCAGAATATTAACATCTTCACCAGAAGCAATCACATGGTCAAGACCTCCATAACCGATGTCATATGCCCAACCGTCACCACCAAAGATCCAAACTGATTTCTTAGCAAGATAATCTTTCAAGGCAATGATTTCTTTTGCAACAGCATGTTTTTCTTTCGCAAGAGCTGCAAGCACCTCTTTAGAAGCAGATCCGTTGGCATTACCATCATTCTTGGTCTCTAACCATTTTTCGAAAGCAGCTTTTGTTTCAGCAGATACTTCAGCCATTGACTCTTTCATCTTACGCTCAATACGCTCACGCAACTTATTAACACCAGTTGCCATACCCAAACCGTATTCTGCGTTATCTTCGAATAAAGAGTTAGCCCAAGCCGGACCTTTACCTTCTTTATTTGTACAATATGGAGTTGCAGGAGCAGAACCTCCATAAATTGAAGAACATCCAGTAGCGTTAGCAACCATCATACGATCACCAAACAACTGTGTAATCAATTTAATATATGGAGTTTCACCACAACCAGCACAAGCACCTGAGAACTCAAATAATGGTTGAGCAAACTGAGAAGCTTTAACATTCATGTCTTTAGCCATGATATCGTCTTTGATTGACACTTTATCAACCATATATGACCAACGATCAGCTTCTTCAATCTGACTATCCAGTGATTTCATCACAAGAGCCTTATTCTTAGAAGGACAAACATCAGCACAGTTACCACAACCAGTACAGTCTAATGCACTTACCTGAATGCGATACTGAAGACCTTCAAATCCTTTACCATTAGCTTTCTTACCTTCTGTTCCTGCCGGAGCACCTGCTAATTCTGCCTCATCTAATAAGAAAGGACGAATTGCAGCATGAGGACAAACATAAGAACACTGGTTACACTGAATACAATTATCCATTTGCCATTCTGGCACCTCAGTAGCAATACCTCGTTTTTCAAAGGCTGTTGTTCCCGGAGGTAAAGTACCGTCTTCGCGTCCTTTGAAGATACTCACTGGTAAATCATCACCTTTCTGAGCATTTACAGGAAATACGAAATCCTGGATAAACTGTGGAGCATTTGGATTATTTGGAGCTACGAATGAATCTTTCAATTTCGCCCAATCAGCAGGAACTTTAATTTCAGCTACCTGGCCACCCTGTTCAACAGCCTGGAAGTTCATATTTACAATTCCTTCTCCTTTTTTACCAAATGTTTTAACGATAGCTTTTTTCATTTCTTCAACTGCCTGATCGTAAGGAATTACATTGGCAATTTTAAAGAAAGCAGACTGCATGATAGTATTGGTACGGTTACCCAAACCAATTTCAACAGCAATCTTAGTAGCATCGATAGTATAGAATTTAATTTCGTTTTCAGCCAAGAAACGCTTTACGTGATTTGGTAAACGAGTTTCTAACTCATCTGCACCCCATGAACAGTTCAACAAGAATGTTCCACCTTTCTTAAGGCCTTTCAACATATCATACATAGTTAAATATGCAGGTACGTGACAAGCTACAAAGTCCGGAGTATTCACCAAATAAGGTGAACGAATTGGAGTATCACCAAAACGTAAGTGAGAAATTGTGATACCACCCGATTTTTTAGAGTCATATGCAAAGTAAGCCTGTGCATATTTATCAGTGTTATCACCAATAATTTTAATTGAGTTTTTGTTGGCACCTACAGTACCATCTGATCCTAAACCGTAGAATTTACCTTCGAATGTACCTTCTGTAGCTAAGCTGAATTCAGGTAATAAAGGCAATGAAGTAAAGGTTACATCATCAACAATACCTACAGTGAAGTTATTTTTAGGTTCGTCTTTTTTAAGGTTTTCATAAACACTCAACATCATTGCAGGAGTTGTGTCTTTTGATGACAATCCGTAACGACCTCCAACAACTACAGGAGCATTTTCTTTACCATAGAAAAGATCGCGAATATCAAGATACAATGGATCACCATTGGCTCCTGGTTCTTTGGTACGATCCAATACAGCAATCTTCTTAACAGATTTTGGGAATGCTTCGAAGAAATATTTAGCAGAGAAAGGACGATAAAGATGAACTGCTATCAAACCAATTTTCTCTCCTTTTGCAACCTGATCATCAATCACTTCTTTAATAGTATCAGTAATTGAACCCATTGCAACAATAATATTTTCAGCATCCTCTGCTCCATAGTAATCAAACGGACGATACTTACGACCTGTTATTTTGCTGATTTCATCCATGTACTCAGCCACCACATCAGGTAATGCATCGTAGAATGAATTTTGAGCTTCACGAGCCTGGAAATAAACATCAGGGTTTTGAGCTGTACCTCTGGTAACAGGGTGTTCAGGACTCAAAGCATTGTCACGAAATGCCTGTAAAGCTTTTTGATCAACCAAACCTTCTAAATCAGCTTGTTGCATCAATTCAACTTTTTGAATTTCGTGAGAAGTACGGAATCCATCAAAAAAGTGCATGAATGGAATACGTGTTTTAATTGCTGCTAAGTGAGCAACACCTGCTAAATCCATTACTTCCTGCACACTGCCCGTTGCCAACATAGCAAAACCAGACTGACGGGTTGACATCACATCTGAATGATCACCAAAAATTGACAAAGCCTGAGCAGCCAAACTACGTGCACTAACATGAAATACACCTGGCAATAATTCACCGGCGATTTTATACATGTTAGGTATCATTAACAGCAAACCTTGTGAAGCTGTAAAAGTTGAAGTTAGAGCACCAGCCTGCAATGAACCATGAACAGCACCAGCCGCTCCCGCTTCAGATTGCATTTCTTCTACTTTAACTGTTTCTCCAAAAATGTTCTTTCTTCCGGCTGCAGCCCATTCGTCTACATTTTCTGCCATATTGGAAGAAGGTGTGATTGGGTAAATAGCAGCCACTTCACTGAACATATATGCAATATGTGCAGCCGCATGGTTACCATCACAGGTAATAAACTTTTTTTCTTTAGCCATTTTATATACTCCTATTAAATTGGTTATTTCTATATATAATTCAAAGAATTAACATTAATACAAAAATCCGAACAACCACAATGGAATCTCTTTCTCTGATCCCACTTCAAGCATATCATGAGCATACCAGCCATCATAGCTTTTCTTCTTCGCATTTCCTTCTTCAATAATGGTAAAATCGAATTGCTTATCCACCCGAAAATCGCCATTGACACTTAAATCAATTTTATTCTCTATACCTACCTGATTTAAAAAGAAAGTCCGGTTTAATTTTGATTGATCAACCTCGCCATGCATAACTGATGAAAGGAGGTTTGAATTATGCATATAAACCATGGCCGGTTTTTTGGCTGCTTCACTATCTTCGAAAAGCAGATTTATCAATCGACCATTCTTCAGGTAATTTAAATAATTCATCACAGTTGCTCTTGAAGTCTCAATCTCTTGACTTAATCGGCTCACATTTGGCTGAAAAGGCGCAACTTTGGCAATTGAATAGAGCAATTTACGTAATTTGGGCAAATACTTCAATTCAATTTGTTCAAGATAACTAATATCAATTTCCAAAATCAGATTGATATTCTTGACAACATTTTCAAGGTAATTTCTCTTCTCAAGAAAAAAAGGATAATATCCGTGTTCAAGATAATTTGAGAAATATGCCAGAGGTCGGACCTTAGCTGTAATTTCTTCACAAATTTCAACATGATTGCGAATAATATCATTGAATGGTACAGGTTGAAAATCTGTTCCTGCCTCCATATTCAGATATTCCCGAAATGAAAAACCTTCAAGGTTATATACTTTCACACAACCTTTTAAATCTGATTTTTCGTTAAGCAGACGCATTACAGCTGATCCACTGAAGACAATCTGTAAATCAGTAAAATTATCGTAACAATATTTTAGCTCATTCGACCACTCAGGATATTTATAAACCTGATCAAGAATGAGTGTCTGTCCACCTTTTTTACGAAATTCGTCAGCAAACGAAATAATAGACCTCTCTGTAAAGTATAGATTGTTTAAATTAACATACAAACAACTTTTATCAAACCCAAACCTACTTTTTGCCAAATCTAAAAGAAATGTGGTTTTTCCCACTCCTCTTGCACCTTTGATTCCAATTAATCTGTGATCCCAATCAATCCGGTTCATCAACTCTCTCTTAACCGGTGTTCCCAGATGCTTTAGTAAGTACTTATGTGTTTCAAAAAATGATTGCATAGTCATTTATTAACCTTACAAATGTAGAATCATTTATGAATTAATTGCAAAGTCAACATTACAATTTCAACAACTGCATGCTATTTATAATTATTAAAAATAAAAAAAGAGGGTGTCCAAAAAGTGATTCTGCAAATAAGGAATCTTTCAAATTGTAACTTTACTTTCATTATACCCCACCAAACCTCCCCTAAAAG
>NZ_JBNGOX010000059.1:0-27992 GCF_050589785.1 Carboxylicivirga caseinilyticus
CAATTCAAATCGTCACGCTATTAAAAATCGCTACAAGTACGACTAACAAAGAATTTCAAAGATCGTTTTTTAATCTTAATCGCCCACTAGTGTCTGTCGACATAACCTTACTTCCATCTTTTTTACTCAAATCTAAACCTATATAGCCCAGATGTAAACGATGTGGATTAGCCCTAAAATAATTAGCAGCATCCTGTTTCCTTCCTTTTTCTTTGAACTGAACTGCATATAACTCCACTTTTCCTCTGAAATTATAGGCTTTAAAAGTCTCTTCAATTTTATAGTCTTCTGCATTAGGAAAACTATGCCAACCCCATTGTGCCTGTGTACCTAAAGGAACTCCGTTTTTATATTCTTCCGGAAAAGTCTGTAATCCGGTGACATCAACCGTAACAGCAAAATTTCCATTGCCAACCGACAAGGATCCTAAACTGTCCATTTGGTTTACAACAGGATTATTTCGGCTAACAAGACTGAAACGATCTATTTTATCAATTGAATCATGCTGACAAGAATAAAACAACAGAATGACTATTGATATTAAAAGCTGATTTCTCATAAAGGATTCTTTGGATTAATGCTTTTACTAAATTAAAAAGAGAACTTCAACATCCCCTATACAAACGTTCAAATCAATTCAATTTAGTACATTTCATTAACAAGTTACCAAACCATTAACTGCAAATAATCACATCCAATAATACTCATTAGGTACATTCCATCATTTTATAACATATATTCCATCATTTTACACAAAAAAGCAGAGCATTTCCAAAGCATCCGTTTAAATTTATGTTTGAATATAAAACAGACCTATATTATTTAATAAGCATAAAATCAAGATAACTATGAAATCTCTATTTCTATCAGGATTATTTATTAGCATCTTCTGTACTTTTTCTTTTGGACAAAATAAAACGGATGCAAGTTTATTTATGAGAAGTGATTCGCTTCAAACCAATATAATTCAGGATGAATCGGGTGATATTTATAAAACCATCGGACATCATGGTCCAGCTGTTGAAAACGAATGGATGGCAGCCAGAATATATTTTAACAACAGAGCAACTTCCATTGATATTTACAACAAACAAAAAAAAGGACTTGAATTAAAGAAGGCTCTATGGTATCCTGGTGTTAAAGAGCAAAAGAAAGGCCTGGGGGCAGACTATTACAAAGTTGGAGCCACTGTAGGTTTAGGCGGAGTACGTCTCTGGGATGGAGAAAAAGAATTAATGCTTGCACCTGTATCAAACCGAATTGCCAAGGTAAAGAAAGAAGGAAACTTCTCACAAATGGAAATGATATCAAAAGACGTTCCTTATAAAGGCAAAAAAATTGATATTTTGGTTAGAGTTACTGCCTATAGCGGCTTGCGTGAAATGAAAGTGGAAGCTTTTGCTTTTTCGGAAGATGATGTACAGTTTGTAACCGGCATTAACTATTTTGATGGCCAGACTGTTTTAAATGAAGAGGATCGAATTATTACCTGGGGACTACATCCTGAAGATGTTGCTGCCGAATCGGTTCAGGTAGGTGCTGCCGTTGTTATCAATCCTGAGGACTTCGAAAAAACGGTTGATGATGGCAAGCAGCATTTATTTGTTTCTAAACCCTGTAAATACATAAGTACATGGGTAACATCAACCATTGAAAAAGATAAAAAACTGGGAACTTTAGAGAATTTTAAAGCCTATGTTTCAAAACTATAAAAGGGTGTCCGCCCTTTCGGACAACACCCTTTGAAATAAATTAGAGAACTGCTTTTAATAGGCAGTTCTTTTATTTCTTAGCTACTCCAAATAAATCGTAATCCTCAGCGTCAGTTATTTCAACCTGGTAGAAATCACCAATGCTCAATGCTTCATTTTCTTCTTTATGAAGCAATACTTCCTGATCCACTTCAGGTGAATCATACTCGGTACGCCCTATGTAATAATCCCCTTCTTCGCGGTCAATAATAACCTTCAGTTCTTTACCAACTTTTTCACGATTGATTTCAGCTGCAATACCATTCTGAATTTCCATGATATAGTCGGCACGCTCCTGCTTCACTTCTTCGGGAATATCGTCTTTGTATTTTTTTGCCGCATATGTATCCTCTTCATGAGAATAAGGAAATACACCCAAACGCTCAAAACGAACATCTTTCACAAAATCAACCAACTCCTTAAAGTCCTGCTCTGTTTCGCCCGGATGGCCAGTGATAAAAGTGGTACGTAAATGAATATCAGGCACTGTATTACGCATCTCTTCAATCAAGCGATAAGTCTGGCTTTTACGAACATTTCTACGCATCAATTCCAACATATTATCCGAAATATGCTGCAAAGCAATATCCAGGTAATTACAAACCTTAGGATTATCGCGCATCACCTTTAATACATCCAACGGAAATCCCGATGGATAGGCATAGTGTAAACGAATCCAATCAATGCCATTAATTTTAGCCAGCTCATCAACCAAATGCGGCAATCGATATTCTTTATATAAATCGTATCCATAGAAGGATAAATCCTGAGCAATCACCTGTAATTCTTTTACACCCGAATCGGCCAAACCTTTTGCTTCATCAATCAGATCCTCCATTTTTCGGCTCTGGTGCTTTCCGGTAATCAAAGGAATAGCACAATAACTACAGGTTCGATTACAACCCTCCGAAATTTTAAAATAAGCATAATGACCTGGAGTGGTTAACGAACGCTCATTCATTAAATCACGACGATAACTTGCACCTACTTCCGAAATAATTTCCTTCCAGTTGAATTTACCAAAGAATTTATCTACTTCCGGAAGCTCTTTCTTCAATTGCCCCGGATAACGCTCCGATAAACAACCCATCACATAAAGCTGCTTGATATCACCACGTTTTTTAGCCTCAACAAATTCGAGAATGGTATCAATTGATTCCTCTTTTGCATCGCCGATAAAACCACAGGTGTTTACAATCGCCACTTCACTATCGGGAAATTCAGGATCGTGCGCAACCTGAATATTGTTGGCTTTAAACTGACGAATCAAAAACTCACTATCAACCAGGTTTTTAGAGCAACCCATGGTTACCACATCCACTTTCTTAGCTTTCGCCATCTTATTAAGTACTTAATTATTTAAATACAACCACAAAAAAGGACTACAACAGCAGTCCTCACATATTTTTTATCTGAATAAGGAATCTACAAATTCATTCCGATCGAAAACCTGCAGATCATCTATACCTTCACCAATTCCAATATACTTAACCGGAATGCTAAATTGATCGGATACTCCAATAACCACACCTCCTTTAGCTGTTCCATCTAACTTGGTAATTGCCAAAGATGAAACTTCAGTTGCTTTGGTAAATTGCTTTGCCTGCTCAAATGCATTTTGTCCGGTTGAACCATCCAGCACCAACAAAACCTCATTGGGTGCATCCGGTACAATTTTTTGCATCACACGTTTCACCTTACTCAACTCGTTCATAAGATTCACTTTATTATGCAAACGACCGGCTGTATCGATAATTACAACATCTGCCCCTTGTGTTTTTGCTGATGACAATGTGTCGAAAGCAACAGAAGCAGGATCGGATCCCATACTTTGCTTTACAATTGGCACATCAACCCGTTCGGCCCAAACCACTAATTGATCAATGGCAGCAGCTCTAAAGGTATCAGCGGCACCTAAAACAACTTTTTTACCGGCTGCTTTAAATTTACTTGCCAGTTTACCGATTGTAGTTGTTTTGCCAACACCGTTAACCCCAACCACCATTATTACATATGGATTATCGGATTCAGGAAGTTCAAAATCAATTGATTTTTCAGAAGAATTTTCAGCTAAAAGTTCAGCTATCTCTTCACGCAGGATATCGTTCAACTCACCGGTTCCTAAAAATTTATCTTTTGAAACACGAGCTTCAATTCTTTTGATAATTTTCAGGGTAGTATCTACACCTACGTCAGATGTAATTAATACTTCTTCCAATTCATCTAGTACATCATCATCAACCCTGGTTTTACCAACCACAGCACGTGTTAATTTTTTCAGAACACTTTCCTTGGTTTTGGCCAAACCTTTGTCAAGACTTTCCTTTTTAGCCTTGGTAAAACTTCCAAAAATACCCATATATTAAATATTTCTGCTAAGATAACAATTGATAACTGAACTTAAACCAGATAAACACAAAAAGCTCCCTCGCAAAAGGAAGCTTTTATGTTTTACGGTTATTCAACCTTATTTATTGAAAAACTCTTTGGTCATTTCATTAGGTACAATCTCTTCACGGAATGTATAAGCTCCGGTTTTTTCAGATTTTACCATTTTGATCACTTTAGTGTGACCTTTACCTTCACCTTTTTGCAACGATGCAACTGCTTTCTTTGCCATGGTTAATCAGTTTTATTTGATTTCGCGATGTAAAGTTACTCGCTTCAAAATTGGATTATATTTTTTTAACTCCATACGATCAGGAGTATTTTTTCTGTTTTTTACGGTAATGTAGCGGCTAGTTCCAGGTTGTCCACTCTCTTTGTGTTCAGTACACTCAAGAATTACCTGTATGCGATTACCTTTTGCCTTTTTAGCCATTTTTTACTCCCTTTATTAATAGTTTGTAATAAATCCCTTTTCTTTAGCACCTTTCAAAGCAGCATTTAAACCAACCTTGTTGATCATGCGCAATCCAGCTGCAGACACTCTCAGACTCACCCAACGGTCTTCCTCAGGCAAGTAAAACTTCTTCTTGAAAAGATTAATATCGAATCTTCTCTTGGTTCTTCTCTTCGAGTGAGAAACATTATTTCCCACCATGAATGATTTACCAGTTATTTGACATACTCTTGACATCTCTCAACAGTTTTTTTCGGATACATTTTTCAAACAGAGCGCAAAATAAGTCATTTTTCTACAATTACACAAATACTTTGACTATAAATATTCTGTTTTTTAATTTTTTAATGCTTTTTATTTTTTCAACCATTCTAATTTACCTCTATTTTAGATTTAGATAGGAATAAACAATATATTGAATTACAATTATTAATGTTATTTAATTTTCCGATATAACATAACCATCCCCGTATCCGCTGATCGTTGAATATTTCTGTCACGCATTTTACCAAACTGATATCTCTGACTGACAACTCCAAAATCACCCGCAATTGCAATCCATACAGTCCCTACAGGTTTATCAGGAGTACCGCCATCGGGTCCGGCAATACCTGATGTAGCAATAGAATAATCAGTACCAAGAGCCTTCCTAGCCCCTTGAGCCATTTGTTCAACTACCGATTGACTAACGGCTCCAATTTGAATGAGATCTTCTTTATGAACCCCCAATAGCTTTTCTTTTATCTCATTTTCATAGGCAATAATCCCACCTCTGAAATAAGCTGAACTTCCAGGAATACTGGTTAGCAAATGACCAATATATCCACCCGTGCAACTTTCAGCCGTGGCTATGGTCCGACCTTGCTCTTTAAGTAACTCTCCCAACAATTCCTGAATAGATTTATCTTCTTCAGCGAAAATATTATCTCCTACAATAGGGTAAAGCTCTTTAACCAGTTGATCAACATCTTTATGAGCCTTCGCTTCATCCTTTGTCTTAGCTGTTAAACGCAGACGTATTTTACCTGGTGAAGGCAAATAAGCCAATGAAATATAATCAGGTATCGATTCTTCCCAACCACTCAATTGCTCAGCTAAAACAGCCTCTGGAATATTAAAAACCAAAACGGTTTTATGAATTATATGAATGGTTGGATATTTACTTTTTAAACGGGGTATAATTTCGTTGCTTACGGCATGTTTCATTTCGCCAGGCACCCCGGGCATTGAAACAACCACTTTGCCATCCCTCTCAAACCACATTACCGGAGCCGTTCCAACCGGATTATTAATTACCGTACATTTATCAGGCACATAAGCCTGACCTTTATTTAATTCATTGATATTCTTAACACGCCCCTTTAACAACTCACAAACATTATCATAAACTTCCTGATTAAAAACCAGTTCTGAGTTGAAATAATCGGCTAAGGTTTGCTTGGTAATATCATCCTTGGTTGGCCCCAGCCCCCCGGTCATCAAAACAACATCTACCCTGCTTAAGGCTTCATCCAGACTGGATCTGATAGCCTCCTCGGTATCCTGAACAGAAGTGATCCGGGTAATATCAAAACCTGCTATATTCAGTTGCTGCCCCATCCATGCCGAGTTGGTATCAATCACCTGACCAATCAACAACTCGTTCCCTATGGTTATTATTTCAAGATTCATGACTTTAGAAGTTAGATGCTAGTGATTAGAAGTTAGATTTCGAATTGCTTTAATGCGCTCCAGCAATGGCGGATGCGAATAATGAAAGAATACATACAAAGGATGCGGAGTTAAATTACTCAAGGCATTTACTGAGATGGTTTTTAGACCACTAATCAAATGATCACCCAATTGAAATCCGGCTGCATAAGCATCTGCTGCATATTCGTTTTTACGCGAAACTACTGACATGATAATACCGGTTACAAACGAAACAGGGGAATACAATAAACCAAAAGCCAGCATTCCGATATGAAAATTGGGCTCCTCCACTCCTAACGCCTGAGATAGCAAAGGAGAACCTACCACTAAACCAAAAACAAACAGAATAACTCCTGTTTGAAATACTCCTGTTAGCGTTCCCCACAAGGTATGCTTTAACTTATAATGCCCCACTTCATGGGCCAATACGGCAACAATTTCATCGGTTTGTAAATCATTAATCAAGGTATCATAAAGAACAATTCGCTTTTTGGCTCCCAATCCACTGAAAAAGGCATTTGCCTTAGTACTGCGTTTTGAGCCATCCATCACAAAAATATTATCGAGCTTAAAACCTGCTTTTTTCGAGAATGCTTCAAGAGCATCGCGCAATTCGCCATCTTCCAATGGTTTTTGCTTATTGAATAAAGGCAATATCAGTGAGGTATAAAACATGGTCATAAAAATCATAAAGACACTGGAAACCATCCAGGCGTATAGCCAAAAATACAATCCGGCAACTGAATAAATCCACATGATAACAGCCAGTAATGGTCCACCGATCAAAGCTGTAACCAACATCGATTTAAATATATCCAATACAAACGTTTTAGGGGTCGTTTTATTAAACCCGAAGCGTTCTTCAATAACAAAAGTTCCGTAAATACTAAAAGGGATACCAATTATGCTGGAGCCAAAGCCTATTACAGCAAAGAAAAGCAACGATTGAACAATGCTGTTATCACTCCAGTTCATCACCCAGCCATTAACTAGTGCAAACCCTCCGGCCATCAGAAAAACAATCATTACCACAAAACTGAATACATCACTTAACACACCAAACCCATAATTAGCCTTTCGGTATTCGTGTTGTTTGCTGTATTTCTCAGCATCATAAATATCTTCCAGCTCAGCAGGTAAGTTGGCTTGCCAGCGGGTTTTGTTTAACCATTCCATCCATTGATCAAATACAAACTGAACAACCAAAATGGCCAGAATTATATAATACATTGTTTGTGAAGTCATCTTATTAGTTTTTAAGCATGCAAAGATAGCCCAGAAAGTTAAAAGGCAAAAGGAAAAGCCCGATAGCTATCGGGAATGGTTAATGGTGAATGGTTAATTATGAGTGATCCAGGGCGCGACTCAAAGTCGGACCCTGGAGAAACTCCGAAAATGATTTATTGCCAAGGGAACGGTTCTTTATTAACGTCTTGCAAATAGAGAACAGTTCCTTAGGTACGAAGTCGCACCCCGAATAGATTAGATAGGAAAAACCAAACCATACTCCTCAATAACATCCTGGTTAATAAGACTTCCCTTACGCCAGCCAGTAACATCCCTTGCCGATGAATATTCCCAATCAATAGCCCTGCTAACCAGGCCGGCTTTTACAGGGTTATTTAAGATGTATGAATAACACTGTTGCGGATATTGCTCCTCTGGTTGTTCTATGTTAATTAATGCTCCGGCATTGGTATTGTAAAATGATGGAGCAATGCCATTGGGACAAGTGAGGCATACGGCTTTGGTTTCCTTTCGCCACAGAGAGCCGCTTCGTTTCTCCTGTTTGTTAATAGCCCTTGTATATGAAGCCAAAAGAATTCCAATGGATTTTTGAAGTGAATCAGTCCGGGTGCGACTTAAAGTCGCGCCTGGACTAGCAGTAAACTCAACCTCCAGGCAATTAACCCTTACCATTAAATGAAAATGATTTGGCATCAGACACCAGGCCAGAACATCGCAATAGGGTAACAGATGAGTTCGTATCTTCTGGAGAAAATACAGGTAGTTTTCGGATTTAAAGAAGATATCCTGCCTATTATTTCCCTGATTATAGATATGGTAAAGATGACCTTTTTCGAAGTTCATAGCTTAAGGATATAATAAATCGGATAACGACTTTCACACCGGGCGCGACTTGAAGTCGCACCCGGTGTGAAAGTCGTTATTCAAACAAAATACAAACCGGAGAAAGAGCATTGATTTCACTCACAAACGTTAATAACCCGGTTTCGGCATTTCTATTAAACACCACTATGTTTTGTGTATTTTTATTAGCAACCAACAAGAACTTTTCATCAGGCGATAATACAAAATTTCGTGGATGATCGCCCCTGACTGATTCATTTGCAAGCAAGCTTAAATCTCCCACTGCTCCCACTGAAAAAATTGCAATACTATTATGACCACGATTTGAAGCATAAACAAATCTTCCATCAGAAGAAATATGAATATCAGCACAAAAACTATCTCCTTCAAAGTCATCAGGCAAGGTACTGATACTTTCAGCTGCTTCCCATTGCCCACCTTCCATTGCCACCCTGGTAACCGTGTTGTTTAATTCATTTACAACATATAGCCATTCCCCATTAGGGTGAGCACACAGGTGACGAGGACCTGCACCCGGAGTCATGGCCACTTTTTGTTTTAAATTGAATAGTTTGTCATAAATCCATAACTCATCCGTTCCCAGATCACAACTAATCACTTCATCACCAACAAACCAGGCCGAATGTGCATGAGGTACCAACTGACGATCTGTTGGACCAGACCCTTCGTGCTGTGTAACTGACAATAAATTAGAGAGCAAGCCATCCTTGGTTGCCGAAAGCCATCCCAGGTTACCTCCAGTGTAATTGGCAACAACTATCTGACCATCATCACTAACACTAATATGACAAGGATGCGCTCCTCCACTGGAAGTAACTGAAATCAGCTGCAGTGTATCTTCACCAACACTGTAGGACCTTACTTCTCCTGTACTGTCTCTGTTAACTTCGTCAACAGCAAAGAGCACCTTTCTATCTTTACTAAAAGCCAGGTATGAAGGATTATCGGCCTTAGCCATTAAGCCCTTTGCTTGAATTACACCTTCATCATCAAGTAAATACTTATATATTCCTTCACTTTCCCCCTCGGTATAGGTTCCAAGATAAAAAACACTTCCCTGTATTTCAGAGTCTTTTTTAGTTTGAACACAGGCATTCAAACCAACCAAAACAGTTAGAACTATCGATAATAACTTCTTCATCATTTTTTTCTTTGGGTTTATCTCTCCATTTGAAACAACAAGATACTAAAATGTTCAAACAGCATAGCTAAATTAAGGTTTTTATAACTTTTTGGCTTTACTCGCGTACTTATGAACGGAAAGATAAACATACATAAAACAACCTATGAAACTATTCAGACTTTTAATACTCATTGGAGTGATGATACCAGGGTATTTAAATGCACAAACGAATGCAGAAAAAGTAAGCACATTCTTTAGCAAAGTATTAAACCTTTCTGAAGCAAAGCTTAATGCTGACAGGCCCATTGCCAACATTAATCAGCTTGCAGCTCATCAGGCCGATACGATGCTTGTTATAAACAATTCAAATGCTAAGTAAGTATTTGACCTGGCTAAGAAATATGAATACACCATCATCTCAGTTGAACGTCATACCATAGTATTGGTTGATTCATGGAGCGACTGTTCTCAATCAGGATCATGGTCATATTGTATGCCTAAAGGCAAAGGATTCATACAACGCAGCGATGAAATGACTGAAAAAGAAGACTATATCAATAATATTATTGGTACACCCAATGCCCAGCGCAGAACAGTGTTTCTTTTTAAGAAGAAATAATTTTTAAAACTAACCTGTAGTTGAAGCAGTTTATCAATTTATTGGTAGGCTGCTTTTTTATTTGCAATCGTTCATTTTTGTAATTTGCTGAATCTCTCGACCTGCGCATCCTTTATGAAAAACCTCTGCAGACAGTTTATCTCCCGGATTCAATTCTGTAAGATTAAACTTAACAGTCTCCACTGCCCTCAATTCCCCCAACTCATTCTGAAAAATATAAAAACGCTTGTCGGCCAGTTCACTTTCTTTTAAGAAGATCAGTACTTCTCTGTTTTTTTGGTTACGCATTACATTTCCTGATTTTTAATCACAAGTCAACAGAAACAATGCCACAAATCAGAACAAAAAACTACAACACTTATTTTCTGATACATACTAGAACTATTAATAAGGCGCATTCAACAAAAAAGTAGAATACATACCTCCAACTAACATTTTAGTACAATACAAATCTGATTTTTCTACTTTCTTGGAAAATTTCTTTCAGAGTAGATCATAAATAGAATTGCTAACGTAAGAAATACTATTCCAAAACCATATGTTGTGCTGAAACCTAACAACTCATATAACTGAATACCGATGATAGGTGCAACTGAAGCTCTTAAACCTGTAAGAAATAAATGTACAGATTGGTAATCGGCTGCTTCATCAGATTTACAAAAATAGCTACTGCCTATTCCCCACAAAATGGGCATACTTCCCATAAATATACCATTGAAGAATACAGCTAACAGAAGCATATAATAGATTTTAATACCCAGTATTTCAGTATTGAATTGAACATACTCTGTTAAACCTGTAAACAAGATAAATAACATCAAAGCTCCAAAAGTTATTATAGCGAACCTGCGAGGATCACGCGTACCAATCAGTTTACCAAACAGGGGTAAAAAAATAATTGCAACCAGATTAAAAGCATTATTATAGAACGCAACAGATGAATAGTTTAAATCCAGAGCCTCTTTGTAAAAAATGGTAATAACCGCATGTGTACTCATCCAGGCAAAACCATACATCATAAAACCATATTCAAGATGACGAAACGGTTTATTAAACTTTAAGATATGCCAGATTCTTAGAAAAGAACCACCAATTGCTGACCACAATGGTTTGGTAGGAATCTGAAAATTTTGGACAAATTCCATTTTAGTAAGCTGAAAAACAGAAACAACACCAAAAATTCCAACCAATGGATAAAACCATTTATATGAATTGGGATCAATGTCGAGCAATAAACCGGTTATAAACGTAGACGACATGATGGCCACTTTGTTAACTGTAGTGGCATACCCAAATAGTTTTCCAAAGTTCTCGTGCCTATAGTTACCTTTTAAATACTGATTAATAGAAGGTATCACCGTAATTTTTGAGGTGTAAAACAACAAAAACACAGCCAAAAAGAGGTAATGATAAATTGGATCCAATCCTTTACCATGAACATTCGGAAACAGGGCAAATCCCACCAAAGGTAAACGCGTTATAATACCCGAAATTCTGAGAAACTTTTTACGATTGGAGTAACGGCGCATTATTTCATTGGCCAACATGGCAAACAGAAACACCACCATACTGAACTGGAACAAGAAAGCCAGTTGTACATTCGAACCCTGTAAAGATTTAATGAAAATAAACTCATTCAACACCAGGGCTCCGTTAGCCACACCTTCCATTACACTGTAGAAGATATGATATCTAAAGGCTTTCTTTTCGGTTTGGTTTAAATTATTTAGTGCTTGCATGTTTTGTTTTGAGGCTGCAAAAATAGATATTTTTAAACCAACAACGGATGAGGAAGGATGTTTAAATATATTATTAAGGAACGGTTCTTTATTGCCGTCTTGTTACAAGAGAACCGTTCCCAAAATCATCATTGATAAATAACTCTTTATTCGTATCTTTCAATTAGTAATTAATTCTTCCAACTAATTAATAACATGCCTTCGATTAAAACCACAACTCCAATTTTACCCGGGAAATACTATCATATTTTTAACAGAGGTTCAAATAAAAAGGCCATTTTTTATTCAACAGCAAATTATCATTATTTTTTAAAACTGATTGACAAGAATTTACATAAACATGTCGACATTTTAGCTTATTGCCTACTATTCAATCATTTTCATTTAATTATCCGCACAAAAGATCTGAACAATGAGAATGAATCAGGCTACAGAAAGAGAATCACATCACATTTTAAGAGTCTCTTTGTATCCTATGCCATGTCCATAAATAAACAGGAAGGTTTTGTGAGTAATCTGTTTGATGCAAAGTTCAAACGCCTTGAAATAAACAATGATAACTATTTAAAATACCTAATATTTTACACCCATTACAATCCTAAAAAACATCAGTTATGTACTGATTTCAAAAATTATCTTTTCAGCTCATATAACTCACTGATATCAAATACTAAAACAAAGGTAAACCGAGAACTGGTGCTGAATATTTTCGAAGGAAGGGAGCAATTTATAAATTATCATGATGTTCTTCATCAGGAAAGAAACAAACTGATTTTGGAGTGATCAAGTATGATAGAGAACAGTTCTGTATAACCATCATCTAAAAAGAAAACCAATCCTTAGAAGATTTAAAATGAAACATTTTGGTGATTAATGAGTCTTATAGGGAACGGTTCTTTATTTGCATCTTCCTAATAGAGAACCGTTCCTTACAAAAAACTTTATATCTCTGAACCCGAGACAGGCACCAGCTGTGCACTTAAATCCGGATCTTCCATGTCTTTATCCAAAGGAAACATTGGACGATGAATTCTCTTATAACCCAATCGTTCCAGGTCCTGATCGACTCCACCCGGCGTTAATGCCATAATCCAGTCACCACGCATATTATATAATTCCGGCACAAGATATCCAATCTTAACAACCAAAATATCAGCTTCGCGAGGATACAATCCCAGGTTGGTAAAATCATGCTCATAATGATAAGGTTTACGTCTTCCGGTAACAATTACATCAACACTTCCTACCTGAACAACAACCTCTACATCTGCATTTTTATCACCCTGAACAATCTTTTTTATAGTTCCTTTTAATTGAACTGGTGGTGCAAAACGGCTATCAACCTTTGCTCCTGCAACAGCGTCAATTTTTCCTCCTTCACCAATTTCAAGTGCTTTAGCAACAAAATCAGGCCCTGGTATTGAAGCATAAATCATATGTGGACCATTCGCTTTCTTAAATTCTGGCCTTTTCAATATCTCTGTCAACGTCCAGGTAACATCACCTGCTCCTCCTGCTGTAGGATTATCCCCCATATCACTAATAACAAAAGGTTTTTTGTCGCTTTTAACAGCCATATCCAAACTCTCTTCCAATGAAGCTACAGGAGCCACAAATTCAAACTGTTTCCTAACATCCCAAAAGGATTTTGCCAAATACTCAGCTCCTTCAGTGACTTTAGTCTTATCGTCACCCACTACCATTACATATGCACGATTGCGCGGTTCGTCAGCCCAGGCATATCCAACCCAGATGGCTGCATCAACCACACCTTCCTGATCGGCAATTGTTGGTACTTTTGCATATAAACTCTTACCCGGTTCAATACGGGTACTTGTTTTCTCGCCTGGCAGCAGGATAGGTACAGGTATCCACGCTTTATAAGCTGGTTTTCCTTTACCACTTTCCAACCGGTCTAAAAGATTAACCAAAGCACGACGTTTTGAATCCATAGAATCTTCATGAGGAGCCAAACGATAACAAGTCATCAGATCAGTATTCTCTGCCAAACGCCACGACACATTTCCATGCAAATCCATACAGGTTGAAATTATACATTCATAACCAACCACCTCACGAACTCTTTCGATAAAATCACCTTCCGGATCATCCAAGCCTACCACACTCATAGCCCCGTGAATATCAAAGAACAATCCATCGTAAGGAAGATCTTTCTTCAATCGCTCCAGCGTTTCAGTCACAAGAGTCTCATACGCATCGCGAGTAACAATTCCTCCCGGAATAGCATGTCCGCGTAAGGTTGGAAAATATTCTGCCCTTTGTCGCGCTGATGAATCAGCATCCATAAATGTATAGTACGAATAAATTTCATCACCTCTGCGCGTACGAAAGGCTTCAACATCTGACTGCGCCGGGGAAAATGTACTTGATTCGATTGCCAGTCCGGCAATGGCTACGCGTGGTAATTTCTTATCGCTCTTACCGGAAAGGCCACAACTTCCCAATAGCACAACAAGACATAAACCAATACCAATTTTTTTCATTCTTAATTGATTTAAACTATTATGTAATACTTAAAAGGTCCTCTATACAGACTTTTCAACGAATCGGAGCAGGAAGTAAGGTATCTTTTCTAAACTTGAAAGGCTAAAATACAAAAAAAGGCCGAAGTCATTACAACTACGGCCCTAAAGTAAAAACAATATAATTTTAGTTTGTTAGTTTTTGATTAATAGTCAATAGTTTATACCTCAACTTTATTTACCAAAACTTAATTACAAACTTATTTCTTCACTGCTTTATAAATAAAGTAAATACCTGCAATTACAAAAGGTATACTTAACCATTGTCCCATATTCAGTGTCATTCCTTCTTCCCATTTCTCCTGATTATTTTTTACAAATTCGATAAAGAAACGAGACATAAAAATTCCGATTAGAAAAATACCAAATAACAATCCTTGTTTTTCTTTTGCTTTGGTTTTCCAATAGGCAAAGAACAATACAACAAAAGTAAACAAATAACAAAGAGCTTCGTATATCTGCGTTGGATGCGAAGGTTTGGAATAAATTGGTTCTGCTCCATCAACCCATGCATGCATATTTTCAATAAATTGAAATGCCCATGGAACATCCGTTGCATGTCCATAAATCTCAGAGTTCATGAGGTTACCCAAACGAATAAACATGGCTGCTAATGCAACCGGAATAACCAACCTGTCGAGGGTCCAGATCATACTTTTTTTAGTCACCTTCTTAGAGTAAAAATACAAAGCAACTAAAATACCGATTGCCCCTCCATGACTGGCCAGGCCTCCTTCCCAAACTTTAATAATATCTCCCGGATGTTCCGAATAATAATCCCAACCATAAAAGATAACATGCCCCAGACGAGCTCCTACAATAGTAGCTATCACTACATACATAAAAAGCTTTTCAAGCCATGCTTCATTCAGTTTTTCTGACCTGAACATTTTTTCCATCATGTAATAACCCAGCATAAAGGCAATGGCAAAAAATAGTCCGTAATATCGAACCGATAAGAAGCCCAGATGAAAAATTTCAGGATCTACGTTCCAGTGAATATAATTTAGTATCATATCTATATTTTCAAGATTTTAGTATCAAGTATAAAGTATCATGACTGATTGATCAGGTTTTGATACAAGCCTGCCATCAGGCAGGCTATTTACTTTTATCTTAATACCAATATTTACGCCTCGCCTTTACCGTGGCATTGTTTGTATTTCTTGCCGCTTCCACAAGGACATGGCTCATTACGACCCACCTTCTTCTCTACCCTAACAGGTTCAATCTTCTCTGGTTTCTTTGGTGCTTGTGACTGACCATTTCCACCACCACGACTAAACTCATCCTTACGGGTCTGTAGTCGACTATAATCCTGACGCTTGCGTTCCTGTGCTTCATGAACACCATCTGCATTCTGAATAGGAATATGTCCTTTTGCCAATAACGATACAACCGACTTATTGTTGCGTCCGATCATTGCCTTAAACAGGTTAAACGATTCAAACTTATAAATCAATAGTGGATCTTTTTGTTCGTAACTTGCATTCTGTACCGCAGTACGCAAATCATCCAACTCACGCAAGTGCTCTTTCCATGCATCATCAATGGTTACCAACATTGATGCTTTTTCGAATGAACGAACCAGTTCCTTTGATTCTGTTTCGTATGCTTTCTTCAGATTTGTGGTGATCTGATAAACTTTTTGTCCATCACTGATTGGCACCACAATGTTTTTATACATCTCTGATTTTGTTTCATAAACATCTTTGATAACCGGATGAGCCTGTTTAGCAATCATATCACTCTTACGCAGATAAGCATCCCACATCTTATGGAACAGCTCAACAGCCAATTCATCTGTTTTACCTTTCAGGAATTCTTCTTCAGCAAATGGAGGTTGAGCAGAGAATACACGGATCAATTCCATTTTGAATCCTTCAAAATCTGCATCAGCGTGATACTCTTCTACAATGTCGGCACATGTATCGGCCATCATATTAGAAATATCAACCTGGATACGCTCACCATACAACGCATGACGACGTTTGGTGTAGATTACTTCACGTTGTGAGTTCATCACATCATCATACTCAAGCAATCGTTTACGAATACCAAAATTGTTTTCTTCAACCTTTTTCTGTGCACGTTCAATAGATTTGGTGATCATGCTGTGTTGAATCATCTCACCATCTTCTAACCCAAGACGGTCCATATATTTAACGATACGGTCTGATCCAAATAAACGCATCAAATCATCTTCCAACGAAACAAAGAACTGAGAAGAACCCGGATCTCCCTGACGACCTGCACGACCACGTAACTGACGGTCGACACGACGAGATTCGTGACGCTCTGTACCCACAATGGCCAAACCACCCGCATCTTTCACTTCTTTAGTTAATTTGATATCCGTACCACGACCAGCCATGTTAGTTGCAATGGTAACAATACCTGCCTGACCTGCATCAGCCACAATCTCAGCCTCGCGCTGGTGCATTTTCGCGTTCAATACGTTGTGCTTGATACCGCGCATCTTCAGGGCACGGCTTAACAATTCCGAAATTTCAACCGATGTAGTACCCACCAATACAGGACGTCCGTCGTTAACCAGTTTAACTACTTCTTCGATTACAGCATTGTATTTTTCACGCTTCGTTTTATAAACTATATCTTCACGGTCATCACGCAAAATAGGACGGTTAGTTGGAATAACAACCACATCCAATTCGTAGATATCCCAAAGCTCGCCTGCTTCTGTCTCCGCAGTACCTGTCATACCCGACAGTTTGTGATACATACGGAAGTAGTTCTGCAAGGTAATGGTAGCGTATGTTTGAGTAGCCGCTTCAACAGTTACACGTTCCTTCGCCTCAATTGCCTGGTGTAAACCATCAGAGTAACGACGACCTTCCATAATACGACCTGTCTGCTCATCAACAATCTTCACCTTGTTATCCATCACCACATACTCTACATCTTTTTCGAATAAAGTATAGGCTTTTAATAACTGGTTGATAGTATGAACACGCTCCGACTTGATTGAGAAATTCTGAAGAATTTCATCCTTCTTAGTTGTTTTTTCTTCATCAGAAACATCTGATTTCTCTAATGTTGCAATCTCCGAACCCACATCAGGTAATACAAAAAATTCCGGATCTTCCGATGAACCAGTGATTAAATCCAGACCTTTCTCGGTCAATTCTATCGAATTGTTTTTCTCATCAATAACAAAATACAATGGATCGGTTACTATATGCATGTTCTTATTGTTCTCCTGCATATAATAGTTCTCAGTTTTAAGCATGCTGGCTTTTACGCCTTGCTCACTCAAAAACTTAATGATTGCCTTATTCTTTGGTAAACCTTTAAAAGCACGCAATAACAGCAATGAACCTTCTTCAGCTTCTTTCTTATTATTGGATTTCAGTTTTTGTTTAGCCTCAGCCAAGACCTGAGTAACCAGCTTTCGTTGTGCTTCAACAATACTTTCCACTTTTGGCTTTAAATCACCAAACAATTGATCATCTCCTTTAGGTACAGGACCAGAAATGATCAAAGGAGTACGGGCATCATCGATCAATACCGAGTCAACCTCATCGACAATGGCATAATGATGTACGCGCTGTACCAAATCATCAGGCGAAATAGCCATGTTATCGCGAAGATAGTCGAAACCAAACTCATTGTTGGTACCGAATGTGATATCTGCTTTATACGCTGCACGACGTTCTGATGAGTTCGGACGATGCTTATCGATACAATCAACCGATAAACCGTGGAATTGATAGATAGGTCCCATCCACTCCGAGTCACGTTTTGCCAGGTAGTCGTTCACAGTAACAACATGCACTCCACGACCAGCTAAGGCATTAAGAAATACAGGTAGTGTAGCTACCAATGTTTTACCTTCACCGGTTGCCATCTCGGCAATTTTACCGTTATGAAGTACAACACCACCAATCAGCTGCACATCGTAGTGAACCATATCCCAGGTTACCTGATTTCCTCCAGCTAACCAAGTATTATAATAAGTAGCTTTATCGCCGTTAATCTCTACAAAATCTTTCGAAGCCGCCAAATCACGGTCGAAATCGTTAGCAGTAACTTCGATGGTCTCGTTTTCCTTTAAACGACGAGCCGTATCTTTTATTATAGAAAAAGCAGTTGGCAAAGCTTCGGTTAAAGCCTCTTCGAGCTTAACCAAAATATCTTTCTCAATCTTATCTATTTCGTTATATATCTTTTCACGCTCCGAAACAGCAATCTTTCCTTCTTCGATCTGTTGCTTGTAATCAGCAATTTTATCTTCATCTGCCTTGATAGCACCCTGAATCTGGGCTTTTAATTCTTGTGATTTCTGACGTAACTCATCGTGGGTTAACTTCTCAATCTGTGGATACACCTCTTTGATCTTTTTTACAATCGGTGCCACTTCCTTCATATCCCTGTCCGACTTATTTCCAATAAGTTTTGACAGAAACTTAGCTATTGCCATTTTGTATAGTATTAAATTGTTTTTTGAAATAAAAAATGAATCTATAGTACTCTAAATTTAGAGACCATAATAAAGAAGTTATGCAACAGGACCAGCTCTTACAGGGCGAATTGCATCGTAAACCGATAGCTGAAGATGATAATTAAGTTCTGTAAATTCAACCAATTGATAACAAAGATTCTGTTGTTCATGACAAACAGACGTTGTAACTAATTGATTGACCAGCAATTTTTTCTGTACAGATAATACCTCAAGAAAGAAGTCTTGTACCTCGGGTAATTGATATAAAACTGAGGATAAATTAAGATTGGATTTTACCTCAAGAGCCATCTCCCACTCAATACCTTCCTCAGCAGACGATGGATTGATCTGATGGATCTGATCTAAAATGATTTCACGAACATTTTGAAATGCCTGCCAGCGACCTTCCTGCACTTCGGCATCGGCCACATAGGCTGCAGTAATCATCATGGTTACGCTTAGCAGCCTCAGGTAATTCATTTCTGTATTTTGTCGCTTAATCATTCCTCGTTTTAAAAGACGTGTAAAGATGCAAAAAAGATTTTGATATGAACAAATTATATTGAGTCTTCTCTGTTAATAGTTGGTTAGATTTTTAGGCAGTAGGCAGTAGTTTACTTACATAACACCTAAGATCAATCACTTAATCTCGATAAACAACACCATCAATTAATTGATATTGTGATAATTATATTTTATCACCAACGAGTTGATCTCATAAATATCTCTTTAATTAGATAATATCAATTCAGAGTTACTAAGGAACGGCTCTTTAAATACATCTTGCAAATAGAGAATCTTTCCTTAACGCCTTATTTTGAATCTAAATGATTTTCCTTCTGCTCCACTTCCCAGAATGGATATTCATATTCTTCATCGGGCCATTCTTTAATAATTCGCTGTGGCCCCTGCTTACGATAAATAAAGGCTAACACAATTCCAGCCACTGAACCCCACAAATGCGACTCCCATGAATATGGAACATTCATTTGCAATGGAAAAATCCCCCAAATCATACTACCGTATAAAAATACCACCATCAACGATATCGCCATCAAGGGAATATATTTGCGAAGAAAACCACTTGCAAACAGAAATGCGGCTAAACCATATATTACACCACTTGCTCCAATATGCCATGCATCCCGGGCTCCCATCCACACCCATAAACCTGTTAACAGATAGATATAAATAAAGACCTTAACAGAAATTCCCCGATAGAAATAAAATAGCGATATTCCTAAAACAAATAAAGGAACCGCATTGGCAAAAAAATGATCCCAATCGGAATGAACCAAAGGAGCTAAGAAAATACCAGGTAAACCTTCAATTGATAGTGGCCGCACGCCCCATTCAACAAAACTGAATCCTTCGAGTGTTTCAATTAGTTTAACACTAAAGGTAATTACCAGAAAAAATAAAGGAATCACCAAAGCTGTCTTTAGTTTCTTCAATTCAATATCCGATGCTTTGGTCATAGATTTATTTTATGATTTGATAATAAGATATCAATTATCAAACCAAAGATTAATTTAAGCCAGAATGGCAACAATTGATTGTTTTGAATGACAGATTGTCTAGATGTTAGTCACCAGATGTTAGAAGTTAGCTATTAGAAAAATGTACAGTTCTTTATTACCATTGTACAAATAAAAAACTGTTCCTCTATATTTTTGTTAATGGCTTATCTCTAAATCCTAATTTCTAAAACCTATAACCTTTTTTTAACAGACAGGCCTCCGGCCTTTGATTGACAGCTTTATAATTCTCCATAGCACTAAAGTACTATGCTGTTACAAACGTCCCTACGGGACTGTCTGAATATTTTACAGACTTCATTAAAATGGAAACGGTTCTATAATGACCTCATACCAATAAAGAACCGTTTCCGAATATTTTTTAGCCAGAGGCTAACAGCTTTCTAACTTCCAGTTTCTAAAACCTAAGTTCTAATTACTAAAACCTATCCCACTTCCCTCTTTAGCACTTCAAGGAAACCCTCTATATCTTCTTCCTGGGTATCAAAAGAAGTCATCCAGCGAACTTCTGATCGACTTTCATCCCAGATATAAAAGAAATACTCTTCCTGTAGTTTAGCTATCGTTCCTTTCGGTACAATCGCAAAGATGCCATTGGAGTCTACTGGCTGAGTCAGTTTAACATTATTCAATTGTCTTATTCCTGTTTCCAGTTTTCTGGCCATTATATTGGCATGTGAGGCATTTTCTTTCCATAGATCATTCGTCAACAATGCTTCAAACTGAGCTGCAGTATACCTCATTTTTGAATGGAGCTGTGTACTTTGCTTTCTAATGTATTTCACATTATCAGCCAACTGAGCATTGGCAAAAACAACAGCTTCTCCAAACATCAACCCGTTTTTTGTTCCACCAAACGACAGCACATCTACACCAGCATTAAAAGTAATATCAGCTAAAGAACAATCAAGAGCAACTGCAGCATTAGCCAAACGAGCTCCATCCAAATGTAAATACAACCCTAAACCATGGACATAATCAGCTATTGTTCTCACCTCATCAATCGTATAAACTGTTCCCAGTTCAGTAGCCTGCGTAATTGATATCAGTTTTGGCTGTGCATGATGTTCAAACCCGAAACCATGCATATACTGACTTATTTGTTCAACGGTAATCTTTCCATTATTAGTTGTAATAGGCAATAATTTACATCCCGACAGTTTTTCTGGTGCTCCGCATTCGTCAACGTTAATATGTGCTGTGTGAGCACAAACAACTGCATTAAAGGAATGTGTTAATGCCTGAATAGAAATAACATTAGCACCGGTTCCATTATACACAAAAAAGGTTTCCACCTCTTTGCCGAAAACCTTCTTAAATAATTGTTGTGTCCTCTCAGTTATTTTATCGCCACCATATCCTATTGCATGTCCGTCGTTAGCATTAACAAGTGCCTCCATTACTTTTGGATGCACACTAGCATTATTATCACTTGCAAATCCTCTTATATGTTTCATCAATCTTATTTGTTATCCAACTCGTTGTTTGCTAATAAATTTTCATAGGTTTTCTTAGAAATGCATCGGTAACCAATCTCAGCCTGATCGATAAAATAAAATACACCACCCCAGTGATGCTTTACCACAAAATAAACTTTCCGCACATTTCCGTTCATAAAGATAGTTCTTTCAACCTTTCTTCCTTCCATTTCAAAATACTCATCTGTTCTTCCCTGTGGATAAGATTCCTTCAAAGGAGGTAAACCAACAATTGAAAAGTTTTCTTCTTTCTGGATAATGACAGCTGTATCTTCCTGAACTTTCGGTTTATCAATCTCAACTACCTCTAATACCTCTACAGGTTTCTTTTTCTTCTTTATAACCGGCTTTTCTTTTTGTTTTTCAGCCTCGGCACGCATCTCATCAATGTGATACTTTACTTTAAGAGAATAATCTCTGTCATCAGCAAAATCGGACAATTCTTCATCAAAGCGTATTTTAGCCACAGGTTGTTTAAAAAACACTGTATCTACTCCTTCAAAAGTCTTAAATAGTCTTACTGGTAAATAATAAGGTTGAATCGTCTCGAAATGAATATTATCCGGAACTATGGTTGAAAACTCAATTACTTTAGCTACAAAGTCAGGTTTAAAAAAGCTAAAGTGATATATTTTATTTTTTTGAAGATAAGTCTCAAAGGCGCCGTCAATGGAAAGATTAATTTCTTTTTTAAGGCCGTTTGTTTCTATTACAACAGATACATCTTCAAAACTAGAACCTACATCAACGATTCTACCTTCTACTTTGTACTGTGCATCAACCTTTATAAGGCCCCCAATTATCAGAATAATTAAAAAGCCGGTAATTTTAATACCGGCTCTTAAGCTCTTCATACGGCATTAATTTGCCTTTAAAAATAATAAATTCAATCATTAAAAACTAACAATGGTGTATTGGAGTGAAACAACATTTTTTTTGCAATATTTGGATTGAATAGTTTACTGATCAAACTTCTTCTTCGTCGTGTAAAAGATAGAATATCAATATCTTTCTCTCTCACATAACTTTCAAGGGCTATATATAAATCTTCATGTTCAATCAAATCACAATCCACATGAGTTTCACCGTAAATCTTTTTAAAATGCTCTTTCAGACCTTTCAACTTCACATCATCCCACTCCAAATGATCTCTAGGACTAACATGTGCACACACAACCTTCATGTCTAATGGTTTGGCAATTTTTTCAAGGATTCTAATAGCCTTAAAGTCTCCATCCATAAAATCAGTTGCATAGAGTATATTCTTCAGTTTATCGATGCCTTTATAATGAAAATCTTCGGGAACAGCCAGAACCGGAACTTTTGCCCGTTCAACCACTTCTGCGGTAACGCTTCCAATCAGATCAGCTACTTTTTTATCTTTTCCCCTTGTCCCCATTATTATAACCAATGGCATATAAACCTTACTGTAACTTATTATTTCATCTTCAGCTACGCCTTTCTCCAGTTCTGTTTTTATGGTAATCTTTTTGTCACCCAACAATTCATTCTTTTCATCGAGAAAAGCTTTAAATTTATTCATGCCTGCAATAGCCTTATCTTCCAAATCACTGGCAAGATCTTCCAGATTCATTTCGTAGGCAAAAGAATCTGAAAATGGCATGGTACTAAGTATAGGATTAAAATATGTATGGAGAACAGTCAGTTCAGCACCCAAAACAGCTGCCCAGTCTATAGCTATTATCGCAGCTTTTTTTGAATATTCCGAAAAATCGACAGGTAATAAAATACGAGGAGGCACTTGCTCTCTTGTTGGCAATTTAAATTCCTCCTGCATCATGCTCTCCAGTACTTTAAGAGCACCTTCCAATGCATCCTCAGGAATTCTGACTTTAACACCTGTAGAAACAGCTCCCTGGATAAGATTGGTATTTTCAAGGAAACATTCAATATCTTCCGATTCGAGCAATGATTTCAGAACATGTGCACGCTCAAAAGTTAACACAACTAAAGTGATGATTTTTCCTTCCATGGTAGCAAAGTTTATAATAGGTTAGACATTTATCAAGCTAACAAATCCACACCGGGACTTTCTTATAAAAGGTACGCTTTTAAGAAGAAAAAATCAAGCTATCACATACTAAGAAGTACCAATTCTGGAAACAGAATGAACTCCTTTTACATTCTTCACTTTTTTTACCAGCAGATTAAGACTTTCCAGTTTATCAACAAATACTGTAAGAGTCCCTTCAAAGGTTCCTTCATTGGAATCAATTGATAAAGACCTGATTTTTACTTTAGGCTCCTTTGCTATTACATGTGAGATATTGGTCACGATACCAATATCATCATTCCCGATTATTTTTAAGGTTGCCTGGTACATATTATCATTACCCGTAGTCCACTCTGCGCGTACAACCCGATAGCCAAACTTGGTTTTTAAATCATAGGCATTCGGACAGGTATGTCGATGAATCCGGATGCCACCAGACGCTGCAACAAAACCAAATATATCATCACCAAAAATCGGATTACAACATTTCGCCAATTTATAATCCACATTGGTAAGATTCCGATCTATCATTAATACGTCATCATCTGGTAACTCCTCTTCTGTTGGCACAAAGTTCTCAGCACTACGCTCCCGTTCATCCTCTTGTTCCTTAGCCTGATCTTTTTCCAGAAAATCTTTTATACGTACCAAATCAAGCTGTTCCATAGCAATGGAACGCATAAAATCATGATTGGATTTAAAACCAAAAAATTTAACCAATTGATTCAACATCTGATCATTCAACTCAAATTTCCAGTTCTTTAATCGTCGAATCAACATCTCACGGCCAATCTCAGCCTCTTTATATTGCATCTCGCGCAAAGCCTGTTTCAGCTTTGTTTTTGCTTTTGAAGTAACCACAATATTCAGCCAATCTTTCTTTGGCTCCTGATTATTGCTGGTCATTATGGAAACATGATCACCGTTTTTAAGCACATGCTTAATGGGCACATTCTTATTTCCTATTTTTGCACCTACACACTTTTTACCTACTTCAGAATGAATCTCAAAAGCAAAATCAAGCACGGTTGCACCTTTTCTCAATCGGCGTAAATCACCTTTAGGCGTAAAAACAAAGACTTCTTCGTCGTAAAGGTCCAGTTTAAAGTCTTCAATAAAATCTATAGCATTCAATTCAGGATTTTCCAATATCTCACGAACGTTAGACAACCACTCATCCATTCCCTTCTCACCTTTGATACCTTTATATTTCCAGTGAGCCGCCAAACCTTTTTCGGCAACTTCATTCATTCGCTCTGTTCTGATCTGAACTTCTACCCATTTATTCTCCGGACCTAATACAGTTGTATGAAGTGATTCGTATCCATTTGACTTGGGAACCGAAATCCAGTCGCGCATACGACTTGGATTGGGCTGGTATTTATCTGTTACAACAGAATATACCTGCCAGCATTCCGCTTTTTCATTTTTGGGCTTACTATCTAAAATTACACGAATGGCAAACAAGTCAAAAACCTGCTCAAACTCAGTATCCTGATTCTTAATCTTGTTCCAGATAGAATGTATTGTTTTGGTACGTCCTTTTATCTCAAACTTTAATCCAAGTTCCTCCAGCTCTTTCTTTAGAGGTTTAATAAATGAATAGATATATTGATCTCGTGCCCTTTTTGTTTCATTTAATTTTTTGGCAATAAAAGTATACATCTCCCGATTAGTATATTTCATTACCAGGTCTTCCATCTCTGATTTAACAGCATACAACCCTAAACGATGCGCCATAGGGGCATACAGATAACCTACTTCACCACTTATTCGTTGTTGATCATCAATACTATATAAGTTCAGATTACGCATTAAACGCAAACGATCAGCCAGAATAATCAATACCACTCTGATATCCTGAGCAAAGGTCAGCATCAGTTTTCTGAAGTTTTCATTCCGGATGGAAGTATTTTTCGCATACAATTCTGCCACCTTAACCATCCCTGAAGTAATATTGGCTACCTGATCGTCAAAGTTTTGTTTTACTTCCTCTTCGGTAATTTCTTTTTGAAGAACAGGCTGGTATAATAATGCACAAACAACAGCTGTTCGGCCCAAGCCTATTTCCTTAGCCAGAATTAAAGCTACTTCAAGTGACTCTATTAAATATAATTCACCTGCATTATTTCGGCTTAACTGTTTCTCTTCGTCAACCATTACATTCAAAGCCTTTCTAATCAAACGTGCATCATTTGACAACCTAAAAGCTGATGTAGACCTAAGCAACTCTTTATAAAGACTTAGTATTCGTTCTCGTTCCTTCTTATCAATAGTATTTTTGTTCGATCTCATTACTATAATTAGTGCTTTGAGGTTAACCTCGGGTAAAGTTACAATTTATCGTGTTTGTTTTTTACATTAATGGCTTATTTTAAAAGATCAATTCGTTTGACATAGTCGGGAATAATGATTATATTATATTCATTATTAACTATTAAAATTTGATGCCATGAAAAATACTGGATTATTTTTGGGAGGCTTGTTAACCGGTGCTGCTCTAGGTGCTTCTTTAGCGTTGCTCTATGCTCCTCAAAAAGGCTCTGAGACACGCGATCAGTTAAAAGCTAAACTAAAAGAAATGGAAGCTGAATTGGATACTCTACGTAACAAAATTAAAGTAAAAGGCGGTGAATTAAAGGATGAGATGAAGAAAAAAATGCATGACCTTGAGAATCGCATTGAAACCTTAATTAAGGAATACAGAAATACATTGGAACCAACACATGGAGCAAACTAAAGATTCGGCCGTCAAAACATTATGTACACTTTTAACCTGAGAATCCCGGAAACTCTAAAATCCGGGGTTCTTTATTACAACACACATCTATGAAAGAACAACTGAGCGACGAATTAAAAGAAGCTAGAAACGATTTTGAGGAATACGTTAAAGCTCAAATTGACCTGGTAAAACTACATACAGCTGAAAGTATTTCACGTTTTCTTTCCGGGTTACTCATAAAAATGGTTTTATTCTACCTTTTCTTTTTTGTATTACTATTTGCCTCTTTAGCCATTGCTTTCTGGCTTGAGAAAATATTAGACAGCCAAGGATTAGGTTTTATTATAGTTGCAGCATTTTATCTTATTATCGGAATTTTATTCATGGCTTTCCGCAAAAAACTGGTTGAGAAACCGGTAATACAATCCGTTATTAATTTATTTTTTCCAACTTATACCAATTATGATGAGTAAAACGAACAATCGATACGACCATATACAATCGTTTGAAGATTTTGAGAACGAAAAAATGAAGCTCTACTTTCAGGTAAAGTACAGTGAAAAAAAACTACAATTAAAGTACCTTGAATTATCAATGATGTTAAGTCCTGCAAAGCTGGTACCAATTCTTGTATCTGAATGGCTGAATCCCGTTATGTCATTCATCAAGAGCTTTATCGGACAATTTTTTCACCGTAAAAAGACATCTGAGAAAGAAGAAAAAGCAGAATAACTAAAAATAAGATGTAATTATTTCATTATTTGACAATAATACACTATTTTTGCAGCCGATTTCACGTAATCTCTTACTGAACGAGGGAGTCATGTAATATTGCGTGGGAAAGTTTAATCCTATAAAAAACGGAAAAATGGATTTGATTAAAGTAGCTGAAGCCGCATTTGAGAGTGGTATTGAATTGCCAAACTTCGGTCCTGGAGATAGCATCGCTGTATCTTACAAAATTAAGGAAGGTAACAAAGAGCGTATCCAGATTTTCAAAGGCGTTGTAATTCAGATTAAAGGAGAAGGAAACAACAAAAGATTCACTGTTAGAAAAATTTCTAACAACGTTGGTGTGGAAAGAATTTTCCCATTCAACTCTCCATTTATTGAGAAAGTTGAATTATTACGTCAAGGTAAAGTTCGTAGAGCAAGATTATTTTACTTACGTGGACTTACCGGTAAGAAAGCTCGTATCAAAGAAAAAAGAAGCTAAGCCATTATATAAAAATGGTGAAATAAAAAACCGGCTGATGGCCGGTTTTTTTTAGGGATATTCAGAAGTTGATTTATTTCTTTGATAATTAAGTAATTATCACTATCTTAAAAGTGTAACAAAACCCCGAAAACAGGCACT
>NZ_JBNGOX010000060.1:0-26852 GCF_050589785.1 Carboxylicivirga caseinilyticus
CGCTTTCAGCGGAGAGAGAGGGATTCGAACCCCCGGTACCTCGCGGTACAACGGTTTTCAAGACCGCCGCATTCGACCACTCTGCCATCTCTCCAAATGTAAATGGAGTAAAGTTTACACTTTGCCTCGCGATAGTTATCGCAGTCTCCAAGTCGATATACGTGAAGTGCATAAAGCACCTTTTGTTTCAAATTAAATTCTGAAGCCCTTTATAATTGGGCATTTTATTAAGTTACCTCTTTTGATAACGGATGCAAAAGTAGAGTAAATTTTTTAATTGCAAAATAAATTTTGCTGAAAAATGGTACTTTTTTTGAAATAAAAAACTATTTCTTTCAAAGTCAATAAAATATATAAAGAGTACTTTATGGAAGTAATAGAATTAAAAAGATTTTTTAAGCAATCCTGAGTTTCTTCTGATTTGCAATATGATTGTTTTGTAGAACAAAATCCCCTAATGGGGATTTAGCCTTTCTTCAATTAAATATTTAAAGTAAGGTTGAAAAAGGGTTTATATACATAGTATGTACATAAAGGTTAGTGTATGATAAGTATTTAATAATAATTAATTAATTCAGATCCATCAGATAGGTTTTGTGTAATTGCCGGATTGCCTATGTAATAGATTTTTGAACCACCTGATGCTGTTACATTCAGATTATCTGATACTTTAACTTCCAGATCACAGCCACCCGATGAAATAATGTTACAGGTTTTACTGTCTAAATCGAATCCGTAGAACTGACTGCCTCCTGAGCTTGTAATAGTAAGAGATTCGGTGTCCCCTTCGTTAATTGATAAAATAGAACCTCCACTTAAAATACTGATAAACTCGTCACAATCTATTGAAATATTGGCCTGACTTCCTCCAGAAAGGGCTGAAGTGAACTTTGAAGAGCTAAATTTATCAGCCGAGATGCAATGACTGCCACCAGATGCCACCAACGTTTCTAATAAAGGTGTTTTGATATAAATTTTTCGATGAGTGAAATTGTTAAGTTTGACATCATTATCAATTCTAAGCTTCATGATTCCATCAACAACTCGGGTATAAATGTACTCCTGAAAATTTTCAGGTGCTTCAACAATCACTTCATAGGTGTCGGCACTGTATGTTATTTCAGCCACAAATCCATATCCTATATCAATACCTGTAAAATCACCTGTATTTCTTGTTTCAATGGATACATCACCCGGATTGATTGATTCTTTGCAGGAAGAAAAGGTTAGAATACTTGCAATAAGGGCCAGCATAAGGAAGTATTTATTAATTCCGTTTTTCATTTTCGTAGTTTTTAAAGGTTAGTTTTTGAGTATGGATACTAGAATCTTCCAAATTTAAATACGATTCCATAGTTCATACCTCGCAGCATGTCTTGTGTACCTATTACATTAGGGGTTGGTTTGGGATCACGATATTCCTGATAGCTTAGGTTGATATTGCTTGTGTATCGATAACTGGCGCTCAAAGCAATTCTAAAAAACTTTAACATGTTAAATTCAAGTTCTACACCTGGTTCCAATACAAAAAATGCATCACTATCTTCATAGGTTTGTTGATAATCGTAATCGTACGAATCCCATTCATTTGTCTCCCAATGTTTGGTATAGGCTATTCCACCGGCACCAACAAGTATTGGGAAAGAAAGATGGATAGGTTGCTTAGCTCCAATAATAGGTTCGAATAGTAATCCACCATATCCTCCGGTAATCTGATATTTACTGTTTTTATTAGTAATTGGATCCGTAATATAAGTATCCGTTTTAGGATCTGTCATAAATCCGTAACCACCCATTCCAATAGCAAAATTATGATTGATGATCCAGCCACCACGGGCTCCGATCAAGATGGCATCGCGATCCCATATCTGACTATAACCAAGCATAATTGCACCATAACCTCCATTGGATTGATCTTTTTTTCCACCGAAAAGGGTTTTTACTTCATTGTCATCGTTTTGAGCACTTATTGTAAGCACTATGCAAGCGATAAGGAAGGTTGAAAATAAACGTTTCATATTGTTTGATTTAATTTCTTAATTGTTACTGTATTAAAGTCAAGATTAAAATGAAAAGGCTGCACTAACTGAAAAATTATTCATATTTAATCGAAAAAAATCGGGCCCAAAGAACTCAAACCCGGGAATAAAATCTGCTGATAGAATAAAGGGATACTTTAAAAAGCGATATTCCAATGTCAGGTAACCATCAAAACCGGGAGAAATAAAATTTCCTTCGTTAATGATCGGGGGAGCGAAAGGACGAAAAACGTTTCTGGATTCCACTTTTGTTCGATACGATAAGTGAGCTCCATATCCATATCCAAAGAACCATTGACTTGATTTATCAGGAAATGCAGGAGTGTGAAATACTCTCAGACCTGTTAATTGAATCCCGGATGAGTTAAATTGAAAACTACCGCTAAATCCTTTTTCCTGCGAGAACATCCGTTTGTATGAAACTCCCCAATAATCACCGGCTGATAATTTCAGCGCGTTCGTATAGTCCTGACCTTTGACAGTCAGGCATGTTAAAATAAATAATATTGATATATATAATTTCATATTGATCGGGTGAAGTTATTTGTGATAGATTTTTAGTGTCGCATCATTGATGTTTATCTGAATCTTTTCCTTGGCTGTTTTATTCTTATAATAAAAACTTACCGGTTCATATTGAATCTTTTCTTGCCAATCTGTAATAGCAGATGTAATTGAATTAGCAAATTCAAATTCGCTTTTTGATCCTTTAATGGTTGATGAATATGCAACCGGATTGGTTAATTGTAAATCGCAATTGGCATATTCTGAGTTGATCCGTATAAGTTTAAAAGCAGGATTAATTCCTAAATGAGTAAGTTCACCATACTTCAGAATCATATTGAATTCACTGTCCAGATTTTGTATGTTCATTTTACTGAAGTAGGTATCTCCAAACATAAAGCCGATATGACCAATGTTGTATTCGTCCCTTTTAGATTGAAGTTTGATCAGATTACATTCGTCAATGGAAACCATTGATGATTTGGAATTTAAGTTTAGCTGTCCTGCATCTTTAATTTTAACTTCACTAAAATTCAGGCTTAAAGAGGATTGCTCAAGCTGTTCAATTAATACATTACCAAATGCAAGGTTGAGAATATTGGAACCTGTTATTTTCTTTGCCTGAAAATCGCCGTTTGCCAGTTCGATATTTAAGTTGCCCTGAAAATCTGGGATAAAGATGTTTCCGTATCGATTATTGATTTTGATGTTAATGTATTCAGGTACTTTTACATAGTAATCGATGTGTGAACTTTTATTCGATGACATTAAATTAGTAGCTTCTTTTATGTCGGAAAAGAAAGATGCGTATTTGCTGCCAAAGACTGTTTCAGCCGAAAGAAAAGAAGAATTTCCACTGATTTTAAAATCAACATTCTCCTTTATTTTATTGAATTTGCTTTCGTTCTTTTCAGCAATAAAAAATTCAATGTCAATACTTACCGAATCAACATCCCAGGTTGAAACGTGAATACTACCATACTTATTAATTAGCTCCAAAGTAGCGGTTGGCGACACGTATGATGTACGGTGATGCTTGATTGTTTCAGTATAATTTTGAGCCAAAATCCAATGACTGAAAAGTATATAAAACAATAAGACGGTATAACTTTTATAATTCATATGATTTTGTGTTTTTTGGCTTTTCATTTTTTTCTTCAAGGAAGGATTTTATGTCCTCCAGTATCATCAGTTTCATTCGATAGTTCTGAATCATTGCTTCAATAACTTCTTCGTTTGAAACATTATCGTTTAAATCTTTTTTAAGCTGAACCATGATAGTGTCCAATTCAGCCAGATCAATTTCCATTTCTTCCTTTAATTCAGGAAAACCACCAGCTAACTGATAAACCTGTTCTCTTTTAACATTTATCTGTGATGTATAATAGGCTTCTGCTTCAACTATCTCAGGCACCTCAGCCAACTGAGAAGTAGGTTGTTCCGTATTGTTAAACACTACCATAAAGACTGCTATGCCTGCAATGCATGCTGCAGCTATTATACTGATGTATCGTATCTTTACACTGTTGGATTTTTTTGAATGTCCTAAGCGAGTTGCAATTTTATCCCAACTCTCTTTAGGTACTTCCAGATCGTTAAACCCATCTGCATTATTTTCTATGAAATCTTTCAGGCGATCAGTCATGGCATTTAATTTAAATTGTATTGCATTGATCCTGCTTTCAACACCTCAATCAGTTTTTTCTTGGCTCTTGCCAGCTGTGATTTCGAAGTTGAAACTGTAATATTCATAATCTCAGAAATTTCCTGGTGGTCGTATCCTTCCAACATATACAGTGAAAAAATAACCCTGTAGCCGTCCGGAAGTAAAGCCATTGCATGCTTTATATGATTCACACTTAATTGAGTGTACTCTGTATCTTCATAGTCATCAGAAATTGCATCAGGTGTAATCTCTTCTTTTAATTCAAGTGCAACTTTTTTTCTTTTCAATTCATTAATACATTTATTAATTGTAATTCTTTTTATCCACGCTCCAAAAGTTGATTCGAACCGGAAGCTTTCAAGTCGGTTAAATGCATCAATAAATACCTCCTGAAGCATGTCTTCAGCATCATAAAGATTATTCATCATTCTGTAGCAAATATTAAACATGGCTTTGGCATAAAGCTCGTACAATTGCTTTTGAGCCTTAGCATTGCCTTTTGCTGCCTTTTGGATGATAGGTTTATGTATGTCGATTTGTTCAGTCAATTTCTAAAATGTTAACGATCTAATGACAGAATTAAATTAATATGGATGCATAGAAAATGAAAAAAAATATCATTAAATTGAAAAGTGATTGATATTGAGTGCTATAAATGTATAAAATAAGTTGATAGAATGTGTAATGATAGCTTGTTTAAGCAGGTAAAAGAAGCTATTCAGTTATATCAAATTTTGAAGTGGTTGTAATATTTATAGGGGTTTTATGTGTTAAAGTTAAATATTTAAGATGGAGGTGTCTTTTAAATTGTAGTTGATAGGTTAAAAAATAGTAAAATTTGTAAGTAAACCCCCGTTTTATATCTTTGCAGCCGAGAAAACTGATAAATGTCATAAACAAATGAAGAGTAAGAGAAAAATCCTACTGACTTTGAGTCTGTTACTAGGTGCTGGTGGCATAATAAGTGCCAATGCCCAACCGGATGTGGATACGGGAGCCACAGCCTGGATGTTAACATCAACGGCTTTAGTGTTGTTGATGGTACCCGGATTAGCTATGTTTTACGGTGGATTGGTTCGATCAAAAAATGTTCTTGGAACAATGATGCACAGTTTTGCAGCCATGGGAGTGATGAGTGTTCTGTGGGTTGCAGTTAGCTATAGTATGTGCTTTGGAGAGAATGTTTTAGGTGGATGGTTTGGATGGAATTCTGATTATCTATTTCTTAAAGGAATAGATAACAGCATTATCGATGGGGGAGTTCCTGAATACGTTTTTTCGATGTTTCAGGGAAAATTTGCCATTATAACACCTGCTTTAATAGCCGGAGCTTTTGCTGAAAGAGTAAAATTCAGAGGTTATTTGATTTTCATTGCTGCATGGGGACTTTTAGTATATAACCCTCTGTGTCACTGGGTGTGGGCCGAAGATGGATTTTTATTTAACATGGGTGCTGATGGAGCCATTGATTTTGCCGGAGGGACAGTAGTTCATATATCTGCAGGCGTTAGTGGTTTGGTTGCAGCAATTTATTTAGGTGCACGTCGAGGATATCCACAGCGTCAGATGAAGCCAAATAATCTTGTAATGACAATGATGGGAGCCGGTCTTCTTTGGGTAGGTTGGTTCGGATTTAATGCAGGAAGTAGTATATCAAGTGGATTAGCTACGGCTCAGGCATTGACTGCTACACAGGTGGCTGCCGCAGCCGGTGCAATTACCTGGATTATTATTGAAGGTGTTCATCAGGGCAAAATGACTGCTTTAGGATTTGCTTCCGGTATATTATCTGGTTTGGTTGCTGTGACCCCAGCTGCTGGTGTTGTTCAGCCAATAGGAGCAATGGCATTGGGTGCGATTGCAACCGTTATTTGCTACTACATGTTAATTGTAAAAGATAAATTAGGATACGACGATTCTTTGGATGCATTTGGAATTCATGGAGTAGGTGGAATTGTTGGAGCTGTTGCTCTTACATTCTTCATCAGAGACTCATGGATGGCAGAAGCTGCTGAAAAAGCTGGTGGTGTTTGGACAATCTGGCAACAGCTTGGTGTTCAGGTAGCAGCAGTTGGTATAGCTATTGCTTATGCAGTTGTACTAACGATAATTCTTTTAATTGTGATAGAAAAACTGTTCGGATTGAAAACAAGTCCTGAAGAGGAAATGCAAGGATTGGATCATACTTTCCATGGTGAACGTGGATATGGTATGTTAAATCCTAACTAATCTCCAAGTAAGAGCAAATTGTTTTTGTATTGACTTAAAATTTAAAAGAATGAAATTAATTACAGCTATAATAAGATCATACCAATTGGATCAGGTTCGTGAAAGCTTGATTGCTGCCGGTATTACTAGAATTACTGTGAGCAGGGTGTCTGGTCACGGAGCACAATTACAGGAAGAAGTCTACAGGGGTAAAAAGGTTATCCCTGGATTGATACCTAAAATGCGTGTGGAAATTGCAGTTAATGAGGAGTTTGTCGATACTACTGTTAATGCAATTATGGATGCCGCTCGATCAGAGAGTGAGGTGGAAGGTGAAATTGGAGATGGTAAAATTTTCATTACCAACCTTGAAGAGTGCATTCGAATTCGTACAGGTGAGCGTGGAGGAAGCGCTATTTAAGTAAGATTTTGGTGTGTTTGTCAAACAAATCAAACTTTGTAAGTAATCTAGGTTAATTATTAGTATCATTGCGAAGCATTAGAAAATTGTATTGATACCATTATAACCTCCTATATCTATGAAAAAAGTTCCCTCGTTTTTAACGGGGGAACTCTGTTTTTAGGGGGTACTTAAAATCATTTTATCACTTCGCGATAAACGGGTATCATTTCCATCTTTAAATTATTGAAAAAGGTTTTGGTTTGAGTATAGTTACGCGTAAAACCTAAAATGAAACCACCACCGCCGGATCCGCAAAGTTTTAAAGTAAAGTCATCTGTTAATAATCCGTGATTCCAAATATCCTGTATCGATGCTGGTATCATTTCTGGCAGGTATTTCAATTGTAATGCAGACAATGATTTAAGGTCGTTAAACATCCCATTCAAATTACCATCAAGCATTTGATTAATGCATTTGTTTGTTAATGGAATCATTTCTTCTTCAATAACCTTCAGATAATTCGGATCCTTTATTTTCTCCATAAACAGTTTAACCAATGGGGCAGTTTTGCCTGGTTTTCCACTGTTTATTAAAAATATCGCATCATCATCCATTATTTCTTTTCGTGGAATGCCAACAGATGATATTTGGTGCTTGTTTTCTAATACCAATGGATGCTTCAGATAACAAATTAATGGATCAATGCCTGAACTGGTACCATGATAAAAGGATTCTATCTGTGCAAAATTCTTTTTGAGTTCCAGTATTTCTTCCATTTGAATTCCTGCTCTGGAATCTATCCGATCAAGAGTATATTCATTGTATAGGGCTGCTACCAATGCTCCGCTACTTCCCAAACCATAACCTTCTGGTATACTTGATTCGAAATATAATCCATTATTAAGGTCATTGGCCAGTCTGTCACAATCAAAATCATGAAGAAGCTGATTTTTGCTTTTTAAATCCGAGATGTAGTTGTTTAATTCACGGATCTGCTGATTAGAGTTTTGGGCAAAATCCAAATCGGTATAACTATTCTTGTTAATGAATTTTAGTTCGCCATTGAAATGCGCATAAGGGATGGTCAATCCCATTGAACCAAGAATGATGCTGTATTCGCCAAACAGCATTACTTTAGAATAATAGATTTCTTTTTTCCCTTTTTTTATGCTCATTGTATTAATTTGTTTGCATTGATATTTCATCATAAATAACTGTCTGGTCCTCACATAAAGGTGCCAGATGTTCTTTTATAAACGGCTGTATTAAACGGATGTGTTTTTTTTGGTAGATCAAATGAATATTAGGACCTGCATCCAGTGTAAAGGTTAATGGAACCTGACTGTTTTTTCTGAATTCTTGAATTCTATTTATTGCCTCCAGTGTTTCAGGAGCCATTAAAGTGTAACCGGGAGAAGAACTCATCATTAATGCATGCAGGCTTAGAGCCTCTTCCTCACAAATGATTGCAAATTGTTCGAAATCACCAGTACCAAGTGCTTTTAATAGCTTTGCAATATTTGAATTGGCCTGGTTAATCCTTCCTTGTTTATATGGATGATTGTTCATTAATGAATGGCCAACGGTACTGCTCACAGCTTTTGATCCTTTTCGAATAACCAGAATACTATCCTGAAGATCCTCAAAGTTGGAATGAACCGAAGTGTTAACAGAGATGCCGTAGGCATCACTTGATTCCGAAATTACAGGAGTCTTACCCCAAAGTATCCAGCCTTCCTGCGTTGATCGACAGGCACTGCCTGAACCTAATCGTGCAATTTCAGAAATCAACACTTGTTTATTGGTGTGACTGTTACCAATTTTTTCACTGATATCAACCAATGATTTAGCCAGTGATGCCATGGAACTGGCTGATGATGCTATACCACTCGAGTGCGGAAAAGTATTTTCAGTTTCGATGAATAAATTACCGCTTTTTAAATAGGGTAGCAGGTGTTCTATATTCTTTATGAAAAAGTTAAGCTTGGGTATGAAGCTATCTTTTTCTTTTCCTTCAAAAATAAAGTTGATGTTCAGTTTGTTGTCAGTTAATTCGTATTGAACATTGGTTTTTGTCAAGGCTTTACTCAATGTAAAACTTACACTTGGGTTTTGTGGCTCTTGTAAACCTTTCTTACCCCAATATTTTACTATGGCTATATTTGAAGGAGCATCCTGATATGTTTTTATTATTTGCTGCATTAACTTTTCGTGTTTAAAACAATCTGTTTGTAACTGAAAATGGTTTTAAGACCTTTTTGTTGGAAATAATTCCTCAAATATTCTTCATTACACTCTGTTACAGCCATAAAAAAGTCTCCTCCCCAGGCACCCAAACTTTTAGTATAACCTTTGAAATCTGAAAAATGTTCAATGTTTAAAGGTTTAAATTGAACAAAATGACTTATGATGTCTTCATGTTTATGCATCAATCTCCCAAATTCACTCAGGCTTTGAGTTGATGTCATTAGATCTGTAATCTCATTTATTTCTTCAATTACCAGATCACTAACAGTGCTGTCTTTCGTAAAACGTTTTACTTCTTGGTTACTGTTCTGCTTCTGACCACTGTAAATGAAAAAGATATGTTCCTTAAATTCAGGATCAAAATCAACTTTCTCAACGGTTGTTTGATTCTTGATGGTCTGATAAATAATTGCCTGATTATTGAGAGCACAGGCAATGTCATAACCAGATCCTCCAAATGTATGTTTCAATAATAAATATGGATCAGTTTTTAACCATTTTGATAAAAGCGCAATAAGTGTGGAGCTGCTTCCCCAGCCCCAATTATTATTAAATTCCAATTCGGTCGTTATTGATTTACCTTTCAATAAATCTCTTGTGCTGTTATTTATTTTGCATACCTGGTTTAGAATATCTCTTAGGCGCAAAGCTTCAGATGATTGATTGTCATTCATTAGATTCAAATCATCATCAAAATTTGCCTCAAACCATAAACCTTCGGGATTGAAGGCTTTCCAGCTTAATCCGCTCTCTTGGTTATGGACCGTTAATTTCTGACCTTTATTTAGCGACAGAGCCAAAGCTTTAGCACCTTTCAAAACAAGATATTCAGCGGTTAACAGAAGTTTACCGTTGGCATGAAATATTTGCTTTCCGTTATTTTTCATGCCTTCTGTTTAGTCTCTTCTAAAAATGTTTGAACAGCTGAGTAACTTACTGTTTGGTCGGCAAAGAAGGCAAGAGCCTTTGTCTTCTGTTCCTCTGTAGCATTAAGAGCAGTCAGAATATTCCCCAAATGTAATTTCATATGACCTTTTTGGATGCCGGTGGTAACCAATGAGGTAACGGCACCAAAATTATTTGCCATTCCTGCTGCTGCCACAATCCGCATCAGTTCTTCTGCTCCTGGATTACCTAAAATTTCGAAGGCATTTTTTACCATTGGATGAATATTGGTAAGTCCTCCAACGGTACCCAAAGCCAAAGGAACTTCCAAAGTATAGGTGAATGTGTTTTCGTCAATTTTACAATGGGTGAGTGAACGATATTGTCCCGATCGTGCAGCAAAGGCTTGAGCACCTGCTTCAACGGCTCTGAAGTCATTACCCGTTGCCAATACAACAGCATCTATTCCGTTAAAAATTCCTTTGTTGTGTGTTACGGCCCGGTATGGATCATTAATTGCAATATCGACACCTGTTTTAAAACGTTTGGCAAATTCCTGTGGAGAAAAAGTACCCGAGTAAGGAGCAAGCTGCTCAATGGAACATTCAACTTTACATTCGACAACACATTCCGGAGTATAATTACTTAGAATGGACATGATGTGTTCAGCCTGTCCAAATTTATTTAAAGCAGGAGTGGTATTGATAAAATCCATCAATGGTGTTGAAATAAGCTCAAGACAGGTATTGATGAAATTAGCACCCATAGAATTGGCAGTTTTGAATTTTACCAACAGCTGATAGGTGTTATTCATATTGTCAATGGGTTTTATTTCGAAACCAGTAATACCTCCGCCACGAGCTCTCATGTTTATGGTAGCTTCCGAAGAGGCCTTTTCAATTATATTTTCGATTTGATTTGAATGCTCCTGAAGTAAGGAAACAGGTCCGTTCCATTGAAAGAACAGCTGACCATTTTTAATTGTATCCTTTACTCTGACTTGAAACCCTCCGTTTTTTGCCCAAAAGGATGCTGCTTTTGATGCAGCAGCTACAACAGAACTTTCTTCAATAACCATTGGTACAATGTACATTTGGTCGTTAACAAGAAAATTGGGAGCCAGACTAAAAGGTAAATAATAATTAGAGACCGTATTTTCTGAAATATCATCAAAAAGAGACTGGTCAGTTGGATGTAAATAACGATTCAGGTTTATTTCAACCTGATCTGATGGTTTCAGATACTCCATTAATAACCGGATTTTTTCATCCCTGTTTAACTTTGAGAATCCTTTTATGACTGAATTTTTTTGCATGTTATTGCTTTACTCTTAAAAAGTTATTAGCCAATTGTAAACCATTTTCCAACTTCTGAATATAGTTTCGAAGTTTATCATAGCTTCCCATTGAATGACGTAAAAATGCTGATCCCATACCGAAAATAGCAGGCATTCTTGATATCTCAGTCAGGTAGTAGCCATCCAGAATTGAAGATATTCCACCTGAGATGATCAGGTTATTCACTTTTACCCGATAACCCATCTTATCAATCAGTTGGTTAATTGTTTGCGTCATGTTTTCAGCTGTGTGACCAATGTGAATAAATGGATTATACACCTCCGCCGCAACGGCTTCAGAACGATTCAACTCAACCAATGAAAAGTTGGTTCCACCTAAAGCTCCGAATTCAATTGCTTCCAATGGCAATGCTAATAATTGACGCAGGCTTTCTTTGCCGAAGCCTTGCCCCACTTCTTTTACAATAATTTTAAGATCAGTTTTGGCAAGGTATTTTTTTAATATTTCTATGGGTGGTGATTTTAATAAATCTCCTTCTGGCTGAAAGGCTTCCTGCATAGGATTAATGTGAATGACCAAACCATCAGCCTGCAGTTTCTGTACCAGTTCGTCTAACTTTTCTTCCGTTTTGTTTTCCAACATTTGCTCCAACTGACAAATCCCAATATTGGCAAATAAAGGTACATCATCACCCATTACAGGGCGAACGTTGAAATCATCGAAATACTCAGGAGAGTCAAGTAAAATACGGCACGATCCCAAACCCATACCCATTCCAAACTCAGCGCATGCCTGTGCCAGGTTTTTATTGATAGTGCCGGCTCGTTTGGTTCCACCTGTCATGCTGGAAACCCAGATTGGAAGACGCATTTTCTTATCTGCAAATTCAAAACTCAGATCTTTTTTACCATGGGTCCCCATCATTGGTTCATAATCGAAACGATTATCAGCCAGATTACCATCCAGTCGTGAACTAAAAGCTAAATCGATATGGTCTTTTTTGCGGTCTTCCATGTTTGTTAGAGTTTCTTTACAGACAAATTTACGTCTTATTATTCCAATCCCAAATGCTTACTGATGACAATGCGAAGTATTTCAGATGTTCCTTCACCAATCTGAAGAATTCTCTGGTCGCGATAGAAGCGCTCTATGGTTGAAGATTTAAACAAACCTTGCCCTGAGAAAATCTGAACTGCTTCATCAGAAACCTCTTTGGCAATCTCGCTACAATATAGTTTCGACATTGCGGCTTCTTTACCAAACGGAAGTCCTCTGTCTTTTAAAACACAAGCATTATACAGTGTGTTACGGGCAAGTTCAATTTTCATAGCCATATCAGCTAGTTTAAATTGAATAGTTTGGAATGATGCTATTTTAGTTCCAAACTGTTCTCTTTTTTGAGCATATTCTAAGGCCAATTCAAAGGCTCCCTGGGCAAGTCCCAGTCCCATAGCTGCAATTGATAAACGACCTGAATCAAGTGTCTTAAGCATTTGACCCAAACCACGACCTCTATTACCCAATAGGTTCTCTTTAGGTGTTTTAACGTTATCTAATTTGATTTTAGCAGTATCTGAGGCTCTCCACATCATTTTTCCTTTCATGCTTTGAGTTGAAAAGCCTTCAGAATCACGATCAACCAGTATGGTAGAAAAACGTTTTTTACCATTATCTTCATCTGTAAAGGCAAGTATCGTCATGCCCTTCATCAGCTCATTACTACCGTTGGTTATATATCGTTTTGTACCATTTATCAGCCAATGATCTTCTTTATCTTCTGCAATAGTTTGAACACCTTGAGCATCAGAACCAGCCATTACTTCAGTAAGTCCGAATGCCCATAAACCATCACCATTGGTTAGAATCGGCAAATACTTTTCGCGTTGAGCTTCCGTACCAAAATTAAAAATAGGAGCAATGCCCAAACTGTTATGAGCTGCCATCGTTGCGCCCTGCGAACTATCAATACGGGAAATTTCTTCTACTGCAATGATGTAGGAGAGAGTATCCATTTCGCGGCCACCATATTTTTTTGGAATATCAATTCCAAATAACCCTGCCTGCCCCATTTTCTTTGTTAAATCAACCGAAAAAGTTTCCTGCTCATCAAGTTGGGCTGCAACTGGTTTGATTTCTTTTTCTGCAAATGTTCTTACTTCTTGTCGAAATGCTTCGTGTTGTTCGTTTGCTAATACTGACATGTTAGTTTGTTGTTATTAATAGTTGGTTCGATTTTACCTGATCTCCGTTTACAACATGGATTTGTTCAATCTTTGTATCTTTCCATGCGCTCAGTCGATTTTCCATTTTCATAGCTTCCAGAATAACCAGTACATCACCTGCTTTCACCTTTTGCCCTTCTTTCACCAGAACTTTTGCTACTTGTCCGGGAAGAGGAGAGTACAGGGTAGAACCATTGTTTTGATTATGTTTTTCGTTTTTAGGCTGATACTCGGGTAAAATATCCAATGCCTTAATGTGATGTTCCTGATTTTGAATAACTATTGTGTAATTTTCATTTTTATTAAAGTGATAGGCTTTAATTGACATATTATCAATGTTATACTCTAAGGTGTTATGGTCTAATCTCATATCAGATATAGGATATACCTTATCTTCTATATTCAATAAGATTCGGTTATATTGTTTTTTATAGCTGGCTTTATACGTTTTATCATTATAGATAAACTCCAATTGAGGTAACAATCTCCAAAAACCATTTATTCCATTTTGAGGATTAAAACGAATTAAACTATAAGTTATAAGCGATTGAGTTATTAATTCCTGATGATTTGAAATCAGCAGATTATGCTCATCCTGACAAAAGTGAGTGTGTATATTACCTTCCTTAAATTTTTGATGATTTAATATGTTTTGAAGATATGATAAGTTGGTTTTGATACCACCAATAATCGTTTCTGACAATATTGAAGAGAGTTGCTTGATTGCTTCATCTCTGTTTGTCTCATGAACAATAAACTTGGCAATCATCGGATCAAATTGTGAATGAATGGTTGTTGGCGAATCAAATGCCATTTCCATTCGTAAACTTTTATTCTCAGGTAAGATTAATTCTTCTATTGAGCCGGGAGAGGGGCTGAAATTATTAGCAGGATCTTCGGCATAAATTCTGGCCTGGATTGAATGTCCATTGATTAAAATATCATCCTGTTGCAGTTTCAGAATCTCACCATTGGCTATTCTGAATTGCCATTCAACCAGATCAACTCCGGTTATTTCTTCGGTAACGCAATGTTCAACCTGAATACGGGTATTCATCTCCAGGAAATAATGTTTTCCTTGATTATCAACCAGAAATTCAAGTGTGCCGGCACTTTTATAATTAATACTTTTGCAAAGTTTAATTGCATCAGAGGTTAATTCTTTTCTTTTACTATCAGAGAGATTAGGAGCTGGTGCTTCTTCAATTATTTTTTGAAAACGCCTTTGTACAGAACATTCCCGTTCAAATAGATGAACAGTATTTCCATATTCATCGGCCAGAACCTGTACTTCAATATGACGCGGCGATTCCAGGTATTGCTCCACATAAACCCGGTCGTCTCCAAAATAGTTTTTAGCCTGACGTGAAACTGATGATAGCTGGGATTGAAGCGATTCTTTATCCTGACAGATGACCATGCCTTTTCCGCCGCCGCCCATTGCCGCTTTAATCAGTACCGGATAGGGCATTTGATCTGCCTGTTGTATTATCTCATCTACTTCACCTTCCCACGATTGAGTGATAGGCACATTGCATTTGCGAGCTATTTCACGGGCAGTTTGTTTATCGCCCATGAGTTTTAAGTCATTGGGTGAAGGGCCAATAAATTTTATTCCTTCTTTTATACAGGCGTTTGCCAGATTATGATTTTCAGCCAGAAAACCATAACCCGGATGGATGCTGTCTGCATTATAAATTTTAGCTAATTCAATGATTAGCGGAATATTCAAATAGGTTTCAGCCAAAGAAGTTTGTTTGAAATAATGCACTTCATCACTGATTTTTGCCGGAATGGTATCTTGCTCCAGTTCAGTTAATGTAACAATGGTTTTTATACCTAATTGATGCGCAGCTCTAATTATTCGAACAGCAATCTCACCTCTGTTTGGAATCAATACTTTTCTAACCATTTTCGCTCTGTTCTTTACTCTTTAATCCAACTGGGTTTTCTTTTCTCAAAAAAGGCAGTAACACCTTCTTGTCCTTCATCAGAGATTCTCGCAGAAGCAATTGTCTGACAACACAGATTAGCCAAATCATCGGTGAACTCGCCGTTATCAACAATTCTATTCAGTAAGTGTTTTGTTGAGGCAATTGCTTCAGGACTGTTTTTCATGAACTGTTCAGCAATTTTTCTAATTCGATCTTCAGATTCTGAAGGGATTATGATTTCGTTTATTAATCCTGTTTTTTTAGCCTTTTTAGCTTTAAAGGTTTCACCGCTTAGCATTAAGGCCTTACTATGATTGAAACCAATTTTCTTTACAATGAATGGAGCTATTGTGCCCGGTACCAAACCAAGTTTGACCTCTGGAAAGCCAAATAAACTATCTTTTTCTGCCAACGTATAGTCAGCGCAGGCAATTAGTCCTGTGGCACCGCCGAATGCGAACTTTTGGACCCAGGCAATTATTGGTTTCGGAAAATAATATAAAGTTGAATAAAGCTTGTAAAACAACCTGGCATCCTCCATGTTTTCATTCATATTCTGCTGAATACCGGCCCGCATCCATTCCAGATCAGCTCCTGAACAAAAAACACCGTCAGCTCCCTGTAGAACCACAACGCGTTGTCTTTCGTCTTCGGCAATGGCTTTTAAGTTTTCGATTAATTCATTAATCATGGATATGGAAAGAGCATTCTTTTTAGCTGGATTATTTAAGGTAATCCAGCTGATGCCATTATCCTGATCTATTTTGATGTTTTGATCTATTTTACATTCTGAATACTCCATATCCAATATTTTCTTTGTTTGCGTTTGAAATAATTTGCAACACCCGGGCTACTACATCACGGGTCGAAACAGGATCAATGATGCCATCATCCCATAACCTGCTTGTACTATAGTAAGGCGAACCTTCTTCTTCGTATTTTTTTACAATCTGATCACGGATAGATTCCAGTTCTTCGGCATTTATATCCTGATTAAGAGCTTTTGCCTGATCTTTTTTTATGGTGATCAATACTTCTGCAGCCTGTTTGGCTCCCATAACCGAAATACGTGCGTTTGGCCACATAAATAAGAAACGCGGTTCATAAGCCCTACCTGCCATTGCATAATTTCCGGCGCCGTACGATCCGCCAATAATAATAGTGAAATATGGAACCTTTGAATTAGCTAATGCATTCACCATTTTTGCACCATCCTTGGCAATCCCTTTGTGCTCATATTCCTTACCAACCATAAATCCGGTGATATTCTGTAAGAATAGCATAGGTATGTTTCGCTCGTTGCACAACTGTATGAAATGGGTTCCTTTCAAGGCTGATTCAGAAAACAGAATTCCATTATTAGCAAGTATGCCAACTTTCTGTCCCTGTATTTTTGCAAAGCCTGTTACTAAGGTTGATCCATATTCTTTTTTAAACTCATGGAATTCGCTATTATCCGTAAGTCTCGCAATAATCTCCCTAATGTCTGGGAAAGGTTTTCCATCGGCAGGGATTAAACCATATAAATCGTCGATAGGATATTTTGGAGCAAGAAAGTTATTTTCTGCTCTTTTCTTTTCGGGCAATGATTCAATAATGTTCCGGCAAATATGAATGGCATGGGTGTCATTATCAGCCAAATGGTCAGCAACACCGGATATATGGGTGTGAACAAAACCACCACCTAATTCTTCAGCACTGACTTCTTCACCTGTTGCAGCTTTCACCAGAGGAGGACCCGCCAAAAAAATGGTGCCTTGCTCTTTTACAATAATGGTTTCATCACTCATGGCAGGCACATAAGCGCCACCTGCAGTGCATGATCCCATTACAATAGAAATTTGTGAAATACCTTTGGCCGACATCCTGGATTGATTAAAAAAGATCCTGCCAAAGTCGTTTTTGTCGGCAAATACCTTAGCTTGTTCAGGTAAAAAGATGCCACCACTATCAACCATGTAAATACAGGGCAGGTAGTTTTGTTCTGCAATTTCCTGGGCCCTTATATGTTTCTTAATGGTTTCAGCAATGTATGTACCTCCTTTAACTGTTGCATCATTGGCTACAATCATTACATCTTTGCCATGTACTTTACCAATTCCGGTTAAAATACCGGCTGATGGAAAAGCATCTTTATATTGACCATTTGCAGCTAACTGTGATAATTCCAGAAAAGGAGAATTTTTGTCTAACAATAATTCAATTCGTTGACGGGCCAGTAACTTACCTCTTTCGGTATGTTTTTTTATTGCTTTTGGGTCACCGCCATTAATAACTGTATTGAGTTTATTCCAATAATCTTCAATGAGATATTGGTTCTTTTCCTGATTATATTGAAAGTCTTCGTTGTTCGTTATTTTGCTTTCTAACTGAAACATATTGGTCCTGTTGAGTTATCAGTAATAACCTTAAAGCTGACTAATTGTTCAGCTTTTTTGGTAATAAATTATACAAATAAAAGAAAACCAGATGCAAAAGTATGATAAGTATTTGAAATAATAAAATTGCGTTAACCATTTGGTTAATCCAAATAGTTGATATAGATTTGAACCGAAATTAACCAAATGGTTAAACTAGATGGATGATTTAAAAAATAAACAATCAGGAAATGTAAGTGAGCAGGTTATTTTGAATGCTGCTCGCGATGTTTTTATGGAAAAAGGAATGGACGGTGCGCGAATGCAGGAGATAGCCGACAAGGCAGGTATCAATAAAGCGATGCTGCATTATTATTTCCGTTCCAAAGAAAAGTTATTCGACAAAGTCTTTGTTGAAGCTTTTAAGGAGTTCTGGCCTCAGGTGCAAGATGCTTTAAAGATTGAATCTCCTCATGAGGCTTTGGAATCAATTGTACAGGCTTATATCGAAACATTTATGGAGAAACCCTATTTACCCAATTTTATTTTGGGTGAATTGCATCGAACTCCTGAAAAATTCGGTTTGCTTATGAATGAGGTTGGAATTCAGCCTAAAGTAATTGTCGATTTTCTTCAACAACAAATGGAAATGGGATATTTAAAGAAGACAAATCCGATGGAGATGATGATTAATATTATTTCTATGTGTGTGTTTCCATTTGCGGCTCGTCCTCTAATGATTCAGTTGTTAATGAAGAATGATGAGGAGAAATGGAATCATTTCATGGAGGGACGAAAAGAATCAATCATGAATATTATTAAAGAGTGTTATTTTATCAAACAATAATTATATGAGAGTTTACCTTTTTATTGCCATTATATTTTCCATTGTTGGGGTAAATGCGCAGACTTTAACTCTTGAAGAGTGCCTGCAATTAAGCAGGGAGAATTATCCTCTTATTTCTGATTTTGAGAATCTGGATCAACAGCTTTCTTTAAGATTAAAGTCGTTAAATGCCAATTACTATCCTAAGCTGGATGCTTCGGTTCAGTATACATGGCAAAATGATGTACCTGGTATTGATGCTTCGATGACAGGTTTTAATGTTCCTAAAGCTCCCAAGGAGCAATACAAAGCTTTTGTGGATATTCAGCAATCGATTTATGATGGAGGCATGACAAAAGCAGCCAAACAAATGGAATCGAGTAAGAAAGTTGCCGAGAAACTGAATGTGGAAGTTCAATTGTACTCAATCAGGAACAAGGTAATTGATAGCTATTATTTATTACTGACTTTAAAAGAACAGCTTAAACAATTAGCTTATAACGAAGAAATATTAAAACAAAGACTGGCAGAGATGAAAGTGGCTGTCGAAAACGGAGCTCTCTTGCAAAGTGAAGCTGATCTCTTTGAAGTTGAATTGCTTAAGGTGGAACAGGATAAATATTCGTTATTAGAAGGTCAGAAGGCTGCCCTTGAGATTCTTACAGAATTGACAGGAGCAAATCTTTCAATGGATCAGGAGTTTATTATGCCGGTAACACTTGACAATCAATTAAGACCTGAGTACAAGCTTTTTGAAGCTCAACAACAGCAACTGGGAGACTACCAATATTTGAAAGGTCGCCAACGTATCCCGGTTTTAGCCGGATTTGGTCAGGTTGGCTATGGAAATCCAGGCTATAATATGCTGAAGGACGAAATGGCTACTTTTTATATGGTGGGAGTAAGGTTGAAATGGAATATCTGGGATTGGAAATCCACTTCCAGCGAAAAACAGATAATTCAATTACAATCAGAGAGTTTTCAGACGCAGGAAGCAACATTTACAAAGAATCTTTCTTTAGCTGAAAAAGAAGTGGAATCACGTATTCGAAAACTGGATAAGATTTTAGAAAAGGATGATGCCATTATAGCTCTTCGAGAGAAGATTACCCAAGCGCGTCAATCGCAAATGAATAACGGAACGGTTACAGCTGCCGATTACATCAAAGAGTTTAATGCCGAAAGTATGTCGCGCTTGGCTAAAGAAATTCATTTGATTGAAAAAAGTAAAGCTGAAGTGGAATTACAAGAGTTAGGTAAAAAGCAGAATTAATATTTAGGGCCAAAGAATATGAAAATAAAAAATGCATTGATATTAGCTGTTACATTGATTGTTGCAGCTTGTAATAATGGTGAGGACGGATCAGATGCTTATGGAAATTTCGAAGCAACAGATAAATTGATAAGTTCAGAGGTTAGTGGTCGTGTTATTCAATTGGCTGTTGAAGAAGGCCAGGAATTGAAGGAAGGCGATTTGATTGCTCTGATTGATACCACTCAATTGGTAATTAAAAGAAATCAGTTGATTGCATCACGCAAAGCATCTCAAAGTAAAACAGACCAGGTTAAAGCTTCGATTGAGGTTTTAAAAGCACAAAAGGGTGTTTTAATGAAAGATGTAACGCGTGTTTATAATATGTATCGTGAGAAGGCAGCTACTTCGAAGCAGGTTGATGATTTACAGGGCCAGGTACATGTGATGGAAAAACAGCTCGAAGGTTATTATACCCAGATAGAAAGTATCAAAGCTGAATTAGGTGTAATTGATGCTCAGCTTGCTGAAATAGAGGATCAGTTGCATCGCTGTAACTTAATGATGCCATCAGAAGGTACTGTTCTTCAAAAGTTTGTTGAGCAGGGTGAAATGGCTGTGATGGGTAAACCTGTGGTAAAAGTGGCAGATTTGAATACCATGTTCTTACGTGCATTTGTAACTGGTAGTCAATTACCTGAAATTCAAATTGGTCAGAAGGTTGAAGTGCGATTCGACAAAACCGAAGATACCAATCAAACCATTGAAGGTACCATTTCCTGGATTTCATCATCGGCTGAGTTTACACCAAAGATAGTGCAGACAAAGGAAGAACGTGTTGATTTGGTTTATGCGGTTAAGATAGCTATTGAAAATGATGGCAGAGTTAAGATTGGAATGCCTGGTGAAGTCAAATTCTGATTATGATTGAGTTCAAAAACATACATAAGTCTTTCGAAGATGTGCATGCTGTCGATGGTGTATCGTTGAATATTGAAGAAGGGGAGTTGTTTGGCTTTATTGGTCCTGACGGAGCCGGTAAAACTACTTTGTTTCGCATGCTCAATTCGCTTCTGATACCCGATGAGGGTGAGATAAGTTTGTTCGGGTTGGATCCTGTTAAGGAGTACAAAAAAGTTCGTCAGATCATTGGATATATGCCCGGTAAGTTTTCGTTGTATTACGATTTATCCATTGAAGAGAACCTGCAATTTTTTGCAACTGTTTTCGGTACCACCATCGAAGCAAATTATCATCTGATTGAAGACATTTACAAACAGATTGAACCATTTAAGAACCGACCTGCCGGAAAACTGTCTGGAGGGATGAAGCAAAAACTAGCATTGTCGTGTGCTCTGATTCATAAACCTCGTCTTTTGTTGCTTGATGAGCCTACTACAGGGGTTGATGCTGTGTCGCGACGAGAATTCTGGGAAATGTTGCAAAAGCTGAAAGAAAAAGGGATTACCATTGTTGTTTCCACACCTTATATGGACGAAGCGGGTTTGTGCGACCGTGTTGCTTTGATGCAAAACGGGAAGATTCATGCCGTGGCACCACCCTCTGAAATTGTTGCTCAGTTTTCAGATCCATTGTATTCAATTAAAGTAGAAAACAATTACAAGTCACTTCAGGCACTTCGGCAATGGGAACACTGCGAAAATGTTTATCCTTTTGGAGAAACACTTCATTATCTCGATAAGAGAAATGATGTTGATGGAAAAGACATTGAAGCGTATTTATCATCACAACAATTGGTTTTTGATCATGTGGAATTGATACAGCCTGATATTGAAGATTGTTTTATTGCTTTAACTCATAAGGTTGGTTGATATGGAGAAGAAAAAGGTAATTACAGTTGAAAACCTGGTAAAGAAATTCGGGAATTTCACAGCCAATGATAACCTTAATTTTCACGTTGATCAAGGAGAAATTTTTGGATTCCTGGGTGCTAACGGGGCTGGTAAGACAACTGCCATGCGTATTCTTTGTGGTTTGTCTGCTCCAACTTCTGGTAAAGTTGATGTGGCAGGTTTTGATGTTTCGCATCAGTCTGAAGAAGTTAAGAAGCGAATTGGGTATATGAGTCAGAAATTCTCATTGTTTGAGGATTTAAGCGTCTGGGAGAATATGCGCTTTTTTGCTACTGTGTACGGGCTTTCTGCAAAAGTTTTTAAAGAACGGGGTGAGCAATTACTGCATAAGTTGAATTTGTTTGAAGAAAGAAAACGACTGGTTTCGACACTTTCATTAGGATGGAAACAAAAGCTGGCTTTTAGTGTGGCTATCCTTCATCAGCCATCAATTGTATTTCTGGATGAACCAACAGGTGGAGTTGATCCAATCACACGGCGTCAGTTCTGGGAGATGATATACGAAGCAGCTGATAATGGAATTACTGTTTTTGTGACTACTCATTACATGGATGAAGCAGAATATTGTGATCGTGTAACTATCATGGTGGATGGACGCATTGATGCATTGGGTACACCCTCTGAATTAAAAAAGCAGTTTAATGCTGCCAGTATGAATGATGTTTTTCTGGCTTTGGCCCGATAAAATAATGTGATCTATGAATCGATTTATAGCATTTGTTAAGAAAGAGTTTCTGCATATTTTCCGTGATTATCGCACAATGCTGATTTTATTTATCATGCCGATAGTCCAGATTCTGATCTTTGGTTTTGCTATTACTACTGAAATCAAAGATGCATCCATTGCAATACTGGATAAATCAAAGGATGAGGTTACACGCGAACTGACTCAAAAAATGTTATCGTCAGGTTATTTTAAAAATGATGCTTATCTGACTAATGAGTCTCAGATTGAACCTGCTTTTAACGATCAACGAGTGAAAATGGTAGTTGTGTTTGAGCCTGAGTTTAGTCAGAATCTTCAAAAAACTGGAACAGCTCATGTACAATTGGTTTGTGATGCCTCCGATCCGAATTTAGCCAGAATGCTTTCACAATTTGCCGATGGTATTTTTACTTCATACACCACCAGTTCTAGTGTTTCAATGGGTATTCAACCTGAAGTACGCATGTTTTATAATGAAGCTTTGGAAGGTGTTTATATGTCCATTCCCGGTATTATGGCTATGATTCTGATGTTGGTTTCTGCTATGATGACGAGTATTTCTATTACCCGCGAAAAAGAATTTGGCTCAATGGAGGTCTTATTGATTTCTCCGCTTAAGCCATTGCAGATTATTCTTGGAAAAGTAACTCCTTATGTGCTAATGGCACTGATTAATGCTGTTTCGATCCTTGCTTTGGGATACTGGGTATTTGGTGTTCCTGTTAAGGGGAGTATTGTATTACTGTTAATAGAGTGTTTGTTGTTTACCATACTGGCTTTGTCTCTGGGGATATTGATTTCGACGGTCGCCAAAAATCAGATGGTCGCCATGTTTATGAGTATGTTTGCTCTTATGCTGCCAGTGATTCTTTTGTCAGGGTTTATTTTTCCTGTTGAAAATATGCCATTACCCTTGCGAATACTTAGTAATATTATTCCTCCCAAATGGTTTATAATCATAGTAAAAACCATTATGCTCAAAGGAGGAGGCTTGTCTTATGTCTGGAAGGAAACACTCATCCTCATTGGTTTTGTTGTGTTATTTGTGACATTAAGTGTGAAGAAATTTAAAATCAGATTACAGTAGAACAATGAGAATTATACTAGCCATATTACAAAAAGAGTTTTTACAGGTTTTTAGAAACCGAACAATGCTGCCATTGATATTTGTTCTGCCTTTGGTTCAATTGATTGTGCTGGTAAATGCCGCAACAATGGATATGAAAAATATCAGTGTAACAGTGGCTGATAAAGATTTGTCAAGTACATCGCGTTTATTGATAAGTAAGCTGGAAGCATCGCCTTTTTTCAAATTGGAAGATCTGGCATTAAGCAAAGAAGAGGCGATTGAAAGGATTCAGGATAATAAAACAGATGTGGTCATTTTCATTCCACATAATATGGAATCTGATTTTAACAGGGAAGGGAATGCTAAACTGCAGATTATTACAGATGCTATTGATGCTTCAAAGGCACAATTGTCGTTTGGTTATTTAAGTAATATTGTTCGGGGGCTAAACCTTGAAATTTCAATTGAACAACAATTATTGACCGATGTCAAACAAATAAAATCGGAGGCTTTATATTGGTTTAACCCCAATTTAAATTACAAATATTACATGTTACCGGCTATCATGGCCATCTTGTTAACCATTATAGGGATGTTTCTAACGGCCTTAAACCTGGTTCGGGAAAAAGAGATTGGTACAGCTGAACAAATAAATGTAACACCCATTAAGAAATCCCATTTTATCATTGGTAAGTTAGTACCATTTCTTATTATTGGCTTGTTTGAACTGACGTTGGCATTAACCCTTTCGAAAATCATTTATGATTTACCTATCAATGGTAATCTATTGGTTTTATATGCTTTTGCATTTGTTTATCTGTTGGCAGTATTGGGTATCGGATTATTTATTTCAACCCAAAGTCAGACTCAACAACAGGTAATGATGATCAGTTTTTTCTTTTTATTGGTTTTTGTATTGTTAAGTGGTGCTTTTACTTCAGTTGATAATATGCCCGTTCTTGCTCAGGAACTAAATCGCCTTAATCCGCTTTATTATTTTATGAATGTAATTCGTATGGTTCTGATAAAAGGAGCTGGTTTTAGAGATATTATGGTGGAATTTGGTTCAACTTTGTTAATTGCTTGTATTACGGTACCTTTAGCTGTTTTTAGTTATCGAAAAACCTCTTAAGGCTAATGAAGGGCAATTTTTTATTATCAGCAATAATTCTATTTGTATTGACATCCTGCAGTGTTTCAGGTTATGAATTGTTGTTGGATAAGACAATGGATCCTTCGTTAAAAAATAGGATAGAAGATTTTGCCTCTCAAGGAATAGAAAAAGATTGGCCGGCTGAATTTAGGAAAGAAGATCTTGTACAAGCAGCAAAAAAATACAAAGGTTCCAGCTATAGAGCTGGTGGGTTAAGTTCATTTGGAATGGATTGCTCCGGTCTGGTTTATCTCGCAGCTAAAGATATTGGATTGAGTTTGCCGCATAAATCAGCTGATATGGCTCGTTATGGACAGATTGTACCAACAAAGGGACGATTGCGAAAAGGTGATCTGGTATTTTTTAAGGGCAGTAAAAGTCGACTGATCAATCATGTAGGTATCATGATTAATACCTCAGAATTTATTCATGTGTCGAGTTCAAAAGGTTGTGTGGTGACTGCAATAGATGATGATTATTGGGGCGATTTGTTTATTTGGGGTACACGATAATCATATAAATTTCACTTTTTACAATTAATTCAGATTGAATTAACATTAGGTTTATATTTTCTTAATCCACAATTACGTTATTTGTTTTCCACTAAACAACGATGACATTCGTCACGATTTCATGGAAGGGCTGTTTCCATCAAGATATATTTCTTTTTCGCAGGTAGGGCCCTTCCATGGTTTAGTTTTCAACCTTATCTCAATTGTTCACTTTCGAGGTTGTGGAAGGCAAAAAAGGAAGTCTGGCCCTTTTTAATATTGAATGTAAAAGTTTCTTCACTTTGCATTCTTCCTGTCGCGGTTAATTTAACCTGATGAGTTCCTTCACTTAGTGGAATGCGACAATATGATATACTATATGGCAGGGCTTGCCAGTTGCGTGTATCAGCCTGTTCGGTGGCCGCATTAATAATACTTAAAACGGCTCCCAGATTTTCATTTTCTTTACGAGCAACTGCCTCCATGGCTTTTTTAGCAGCTAATCGGGCAATTCCTGCGCCTATTTCTCTTACCATTCTGTCTTTCAGACATTGAAAAGCAATGCTATTGATGTCCTCAGATAATTGCAGCGGATAGTTATCTCCATTGACTGAGATATAAGCATTGTTAAAAAGAGGTTTGCGCTCAACATATTTTGGGAAGGCAACCCTTAATACAGATAAGTTTTTGAAATTATTCTTCTTTTCATTGGAGTAATTTCCGATGTAAATAGGGTATGATAAACCATATTCTTCGTTGGCAAGAGTCATCCAACCATCATTATAGCCTGTGTTAACAAAATTAATGCTCCATTCGTCTTTGACAGGACCAAATCCATTCATCCAGAAAAATACAAGATAACCATTCTCTTCTTCTTCAGGTTCATAGGTCATTCCAAATTTATCTTTGTAAAATTCCAGTTCAGTTCCAAAACCCAGTTCGTATGCAGTTCGGAGAATATCCTTTTTTAATTGATCAGGAGTTTGAACGCCAAACATAGTGGAATAATCCTGCTCATATATTTCCAAAGCATTTCGATAAGCTATAAAGGCATCGTTAATGTTACCCGATGCTTCGTATACCAATCCCATCATAGTGTGGGCAAAGGCATCCCGTGTATATTTATTCTTACCTTCTTTGTATTTCTCATTAAATTGTTGAAGAAGAATATTAACTCTTCGACATTCTACCAGAGCACCTTCATAATTATTGAGGTAAATAAAATTCAGAGCCTTATAGTAATGAACCATTACGGCCTCAAAATCTTCCGGTTGATAAGGTTTGATACCCGGATTTGTGATAAGAGCTAAAGCTTCGCTACCAATACTTTTTTTATAATCTTCAACGTAATAATCTGCTTGGTTAAAATATTCTATGCTTTGTTCATACTCACCATTCATAAAAGAAACTACACCTCTGTTGCAGAAATAGAGCATACGGTTTTTACCTTCACCTCCTTTTTTATCATTCTGAAGAATTTTATCAGCCGACTCAAACTGACCAGCTGTAATCATGTTCTGTAGTTGAATATTCTTCTCGTAGTAGGTAAGACACGAGCTAAATAGAAAGATTATTGAAAGGAGTAAAAGTAGTCTTTGGATCATAGGTAAGGTATGACTTAAATAAGAGGGTGTCCAAAAAGTGATTCTGCAAATAAGGAATCTTTCAAATTGTAACTTTACTTTCATTATACCCCACCAAACCTCCCCTAAAAGGGA
>NZ_JBNGOX010000061.1:0-26117 GCF_050589785.1 Carboxylicivirga caseinilyticus
AAACGAGGCACCCAAATTAATCAATTCTAAAGACTTAAACTATTGATATACTGCACTTAGAAAAATATCACCCAAAAAAGCGCACAAAACAGGAAATTATTCGATTAGAAGAACTATTAAACAAAAAGCCCTCGAAATAATCGAGGGCTTTGTCTATATTATTATCGAGATTGATTATCCCAAATAAGATTTCAATAGTTTACTTCTTGAAGTATGACGAAGACGACGAATTGCTTTCTCCTTAATCTGACGCACACGTTCTCTTGTCAACCCAAATCGTTCTCCAATCTCTTCCAAAGTCATTTCCTGGCAACCAATACCGAAAAACAACTTAATTATGTCACTTTCGCGCTCGGTCAATGTCGCTAAAGCTCTTTCTATTTCGCGGGCTAATGATTCATTTATTAAAGTCTTATCAGCATTTGGAGAATCACTGTTTACTAATACATCCAGCAAACTATTATCCTCTCCTTCTACAAACGGCGCATCTACAGAAATATGACGACCAGAAACCCTCATTGTATCTGCAACCTTGTCAGCTGGCAATTCTAATTTATCTGCCAATTCTTCAGGTGATGGTTTACGCTCATTCTCCTGTTCGAACTTTGAGTATGCCTTATTAATTTTATTCAAAGAGCCAACTTGGTTCAATGGCAGACGAACAATACGAGATTGCTCAGCCAATGCTTGCAAGATAGACTGACGAATCCACCAAACGGCATATGAAATAAACTTAAAACCACGAGTTTCATCAAACTTTTCAGCAGCTTTAATAAGCCCTAAGTTTCCTTCATTAATTAAGTCAGGTAGGCTTAAACCCTGGTTTTGGTATTGTTTTGCAACAGACACCACAAAACGCAAGTTAGCCCTTGTTAATTTTTCCAAAGCAATTTGATCACCTTTTTTGATGCGCTGAGCTAACTCAACTTCCTCTTCTACAGAGATTAATTCTTCACGACCAATCTCTTGAAGATACTTATCGAGCGAGGCGCTCTCACGGTTTGTTATTGACTTTGTTATTTTTAGTTGTCTCATATCCCTTTCGAAAATTACCGCGCGAAATTACTACAATTTAACCGCTTTTCCAACTATTGACAAGTTTTATTAAAGATTTTATTCATGAATGTTTATAGCATAATAAGCAACTCTTCCATTGGGATAGATTCCCGTAAGAAATAAACCATCACCTACTTCAACCTTTTTAACCACTTCTTTAAAATCTTCAATCGATTCTATAGCAATTTTATTAGCTTTTGTTATTATATATCCTTCTTTAACTCCACTTTTTTGCAAACTTCCATCACTCAGACTTTCCACACGAATTCCATACCGAATGCCCAGTCTGTATTTTTCCTTATCTGTCAACTCTTTAAGTGTTGCACCCAAGGTTAATTCGTCACTATCACTAGTTAAAATTCCGGTTGTTCCACGTATATTACGTAAAGTTACATTAAAAGTTTTCTTTTTGCCACCTCTTAAAACCATAATATTTACAACTTCACCCGGACGATGTCTGCTAACACGTTCCTGTAATTGAGGAACAGAGTTTACTTTATCTCCATCAACACTTAAAATAATGTCAGCCTTTTCTATACCAGCTTCAGCAGCACCACCATTTTCAGTTACACCGCCTACTAAAACACCTTCCATCTTATCCATAGGATCAAGTCCAAATTCGGCAAGACTTTCTTTATTTACATCCAAGATGCTTACCCCCAGTAAAGCACGCTGCACCTCTCCATATTCCATCAAATCAGCTACTACTTTTTTAGCAATTGATACCGGCACAGCAAATGAGTAACCAGTATATGAACCTGTACGAGAAGCAATTGCCGTATTAATGCCGACCAATTCACCGTTTTGATTCACCAGCGCTCCTCCACTATTCCCTGGATTAACGGCAGCATCTGTCTGAATAAAAGACTCTATACCATAATTCTGACGTCCATTAGCTATTATATTAATACTTCTGGCCTTAGCACTAACAATACCTGCAGTGACGGTGGATGTTAAGTTAAATGGGTTACCAACAGCCAAAACCCATTCCCCTACTTTTAAGTCATCTGAATTACCATAAGATAAATATGGCAAACCTTTCGCATCTACTTTTAGAAGAGCAATATCTGAATTAGGGTCAGTCCCAACCAGCTCGGCTGAAAATGTTCTTTTATCATTTAACACCACTTCAATCTGCTCGGCTCCATCAATTACATGATTATTAGTAACAATATAACCATCAGTCGTTAAAATCACTCCTGAACCAGCACCCATAACAGGCTGTGGTTCTCTGTTATAACCACTTCCCGGCCCAAAAAAGTAATCAAACAATGGATTACCCGAACCACTGTAACTTTGTCCTCTGGAAACAGTTTTCACGTGTACAACAGCATGAACTGATTTCTCTGAAGCATATGTAAGATCAGGCAATTGCACATTTGATTGAGGTAAATTCACATTCGCAACAGGAACTGAATGCTCACTTACATATCTGACTTCTGTTTCAGGTTTAACAATGCTTGAATAAATAAGAACAGCAAGAACAGCGCTTACTGTTGCTACAAAAAATGTCAATAAATATTTTTTTGTATTCATAACAGTTAAGATTTAGATCATACAATTATTAAAATTACCAGGTCAAATTATACAAAACATATGCCTTACAGTAATAATAATGTAACCTTAACTTTTTTTTATCCTTTGTTAATGGAATTTAAACATTACAAGGCTACCTTTGTATAAAGGTTAAACGCATCGTTGATGTATTTGTTTTATCGACAAGACAACTTGTCAGGCCAATCTGTAAAATATGATTGAATTTTATAAATACCAGGGAACCGGAAACGATTTTGTAATTATTGACAATCGTGATAATCATTTTGATGGAAGCAATACTGAAGCTGTACGTTTTTTATGCGACAGAAGATTTGGTATTGGTGGCGATGGTCTAATGCTACTTGAGAAACATCCTGAGTTTGATTTTACGATGCGTTATTTTAACAGTGATGGAAATGAAGCATCCATGTGCGGCAATGGAGGAAGATGTATTGCCGCATTTGCTGTGCATTTAGATATTGTACCTTCAAACGAAGTATTTCAGTTTATGGCTGTAGATGGTCTTCATGAAGCCAAATATGACAATGGTATAGTATCATTAAAAATGATTGATGTTAAAAAAGTTGATTTAAAGGATGATTATACTTTCTTAGATACCGGTTCACCACATTTTGTGCAGTTTCATCAATCAGTGGATCAGCTGGATATTTACAAAATGGGATCAGAAGTAAGATATTCAGAAACCTTTAAACCAGGCGGAACCAATGCAAACTTCGCACATTTTATTAATGACAACACTATTAAAGTGAGAACTTATGAGCGAGGTGTTGAAGATGAAACATTAGCCTGTGGTACCGGAGTTGTTGCCTCCGCTATATCAGCACATTTTAAGAAAAATACAATTAGCAACTTCGACATCGAAGTTCTTGGAGGTAAACTAAATGTGCACTTCGATGCCAATGCAGATGGAAGTTTCAGTAATATCTGGTTAGTTGGTCCGGCTACTTTTGTTTTTAAAGGTACTATTGAATTATAAACAACCCTTTCAAAAAAATTTGAAGCGAGCACCTCAATGGAAATGCTCGCTTTTTTTATATGCATTATTAGGATCCTAATGTTGCTACCATAACAGCCTTTATTGTATGCATTCTGTTCTCGGCCTGATCAAAAACAATTGAAGCAGGTGATTCGAATACATCTTCAGTAACTTCCATTCCTTCCAAACCAAACTTCTGAAATATTTCTTCTCCCACTTTAGTTTCGCGATTGTGAAAAGCTGGCAAACAATGTAGAAATTTACATCCTGGATTACCAGTAAACTCCATAGTCTTAGAGTTTATTTGGTATGGTAAAAGTAATTCAATACGTTCTTTCCAAACATCCTCTGGTTCACCCATCGATACCCATACATCAGTGTAAAGAAAATCACAACCTTCCACTCCAGTTTTTACATCATCAGTTATTGTAATAGTAGCACCTGACTTTTCAGCAATTTCCTCACATTGCTTTATTAAAGAAGCATCTGGTTGCAAATTTTTGGGACCAACAATGCGTACATCCATTCCCATAATAGCACCACCAACCAATAAAGAATTTGCCATATTATTTCGAGCATCGCCCAAATAAGCATAGGAAACCTGATTCAGTGGCAAATCAGTATGTTCCATCATAGTTAAAAAGTCGGCCAAAATCTGCGTCGGATGAAACTCATCTGTCAAACCATTCCAGACTGGAACTCCTGCATATTTTGCCAACTCTTCCACAATAGTCTGACCATATCCACGGTATTCAATACCATCATACATTCTACCTAATACACGAGCGGTATCTTTCATCGATTCTTTGTGACCTATCTGCGATCCGGAAGGACCTAAATATGTAACATGTGCACCCTGATCATAGGCTGCCACCTCAAAAGCACACCTGGTTCGGGTAGATGATTTTTCAAAAATCAAAGCTATATTTTTACCGGTTAATCTTGGCTGTTCAATTCCTGCATATTTGGCTGCTTTCAGGTCTTGTGCAAGCTTTAATAAATACTTGATTTCTTGTTGTGTAAAATCAAGTAATTTTAAAAAGTTTCTATTTTTAAGATTGAAGCCCATAGTTTTATATTTTAGATAAAGTTACATTGATAATTATTTCTGATTTTCATATTTCTTTAAATCTGCCTCATCGTAATTTAAAGTAATTTTAGTTCCGTACGATTTATCTTCAAGTTTTGTAGATTCTGTAATTACACTCATTTCTCCACCACCCTCAACAAATTGAAGTGCAGCTTTTATTTTAGGAGCCATATTTCCTTCTCCAAAAGTACCGGCTTCAAGATACTTTCTGGTGTCCTCAACATTAAGAAACTCTAATACTTTTTGATCAGGTTCTCCATAATTAACATAGACAAAGGGTACATCTGTTAATATATAAAAACGATCGGCCTTAATTTGATTGGCAAGCAATGAAGAAGCAACATCCTTATCAATTACTGCTTCTGCCGGGCGTATATCTCCTTTTTCGTCAATATAAACAGGAATACCACCACCTCCAACAGCAATAACAACTGTACCTTGTCGTGCATTTCGCTCAATAACTTCCCAATTAACAATATTTATGGGCTGTGGAGAAGGTACAACTCTTCGGTAACCACTTTTCGATTTTTTTTCCTCTTTGAATACCCAGCCTTTGGTTTCCTGTAGCTTCTGAGCCTCCTCAAAACTTACTTGTTTACCAATACGTTTTGTTGGGTTGGTAAAAGCAATATCATTAGGATCAACTTCTACCGATGTCATTAAAGTCAAGACATTTTTATCAATACCATGCTTTCGTAATACATTTTTCAAAGCCCTTTCAATCATATAACCAATTCCTCCCTGTGAATCAGCTACACAAACATCTAAAGGCATTTGAGGAATATTATATAATTGTTCCCCTGCATCATTACGCATTACAATATTGCCAACCTGAGGCCCGTTTCCATGAGAAATAACTATATCGTATCCTTCTTTCAATAAAAAAATCAGATTCTCGAGAGTTTCTGTAGTGTTTTGCTCCTGTTCCTCAATTGTTCCCAACTGATTATCTCTTAACAGTGCATTGCCACCAAGCGCAATAACAGCTAATTTGCCCATGATTTTTCATTATTAGATTTGTTAAAGGGTATATGCGATATAACGAATTTTAACTCAGTTTTTAAATGACTTTAATCAATCACAATACTATCCTTAAAACAATTTAAATACCCTATAAACGAGCCTTGATAAATACAATTTAAATACGAATTACAGATAATTCACTTACTATTTTTATAAATAGTATAGTCATTTCTAAACTATATTTTTTTATTAACCATCGGAAATTAAAGACTAACAATCGGACTTCTCATATTATAATTACTATTTTTGAAGCCTTGCTTTAGCAATTGGGAAAATGTAAAGATGAAACAAGTATTATCGGTAGTCTTATTTATAGTATTCATTAGTTCTTGTAAAGACTCTTCTAAAAAAGAAGCTGATCAGGGAATAATAACTTATGCCATTACTTATCCAAAAGAAATAATGGGACAAGGATTCTCAGCTTTTCTGCCAGGAGAAATGACAACTACCTTCAAAGACGAAAATTTCAAGATACTTATAAAAGGAGAATTTAACATCTACAATTTAGAGTATATATCCCGATCAAGTGGAGATACCTGTTTTACTTTACTAAAAATTTTAGACAAACGACTTTTTTATCCACAAAAGGACACAGAGGATCTAATATTATTTGAGAACAGTAAAAAAGCAAAAATTACTTTAGTTAAAGATTCAACTAAGATAATTGCAGGTTATAATTGCTTCATGGGAACAGCATCTTTCTATGATAAAAATATACCTGACATGGTATTCTATTATACAAAGGAAATAAATTTCACCTCGCCAAACGCAAATACTCCTTTTGAAGATGTTCCCGGACCAATGCTCGAATTTAGAGTTAACCTTCAGGGTATGGATTTAGCTTTTGAAGCAAAGAATGTTAAGCTAAAAAACATCAAAGACGACGAGTTCATAATTCCTAAAAATTATCGGGAAACGGATCCTGATGAAATAAAAGAAATCGTTTCTTCGTTAATGCAGTTGTAAGCCTTATCATTTTTTTAAAGATTTTTGCCTGAATTCATTTTTTGGCAAGGCTTTTATTATTTTTGTGACAGGCAAGATCCGATACAATTTTTTATTCCTATGGCCAAAAAACAAAAGAAGCAAAAAGTAAAAAAAACACCTCTTTCCGATAAATTTAAATTATGGCTTGAAAACCTTCGCCATTTCAAACTAAGATTTATTGCAGGTATCATAACTATTGGAATCAATTTCTTTTTATTGCTGGCTTTTTTCTCTTACCTGTTTACGGGATTTGCAGATAAAAGCAAATTTGATATTCCACTCTGGGACTTAATTTCAGATGCTGATATTACTGTAGAAAACTGGACAGGTAAATTTGGTGCCTATCTGGCTGATTATTTTATAAATGACGGTATTGGTATTGCTGCATTCTCGTTAATACTAATCCTATTCGTTAGTGGTTTCAGATTATTAGGCGCCAGGATTTTACCATTAAAAAAGACCCTTTATCATTGCTTCTTTATATCTGTTTGGCTATCTATCACTTTAGGTTTTTTCTTTGCCTCTGGTACTGATAGTCAATATTTACTTTTAGGAGGTGCACATGGTTACTTTATCAGTAAGTGGTTGTCTGCTTCTATTGGATCGGTTGGTACATTCATTTTATTGATGGTTAGCCTAATCGTATACCTTTCAGTGACATTTGAAGCATTCTACCGAGCAATGCGAAAACCATTTAATAAAACCATTGAATCTGAAGCTGTTGAAACTATAGTAAGTACAAAAGAAGATATAAAAGAGGTTATTTCATCTAATGAAGAAGAAGAAGAGGAGACTGAATTCGTTACTTCCGTAAAAGAAGAAGAGATCGAGGAGGAAGACGAAATAGTTAAACCAATTGATGAAGTCGAAGCTAATAATATTCAAACCAACTCTGCTAAAGAAAGTATAACAACTATTGAATTAGATACTGAGGTTAATTCTGAATTAAATGGCGATGAATTCGATCTTGACTTAAAGATTGAAAAACACGAAGATGAAGAGATATCTGATTTTTATGATGGAGAACCATTGGGTGATTACGATCCAACTCTGGACCTTTCTTCGTATAAGCTTCCTACCATTGAGCTATTAGATGACCATCGTAGTGACAATGGCGAGGTAACAATGGATGAATTGGAATCGAACAAAAACCGGATTGTTAAAACGCTGGAAGATTATAAGATTCAAATAAAAAACATCAAGGCTACGGTTGGACCTACTGTAACGCTTTATGAAATTGTACCTGCACCGGGAGTTCGTATTTCAAAAATTAAAAATCTTGAAGACGATATTGCTCTTTCTCTGGCTGCTTTGGGTATTCGTATTATTGCTCCAATCCCGGGAAGAGGAACTATTGGTATTGAAGTTCCCAATTCAGAACCTGAAGTGGTATCAATGCGTTCGATCATCAGTGCAAAAAAATTCCAGAATACAAAATATGAGTTGCCAATCGCCTTAGGAAAAACCATCTCTAACGAGACTTTTGTTATCGATTTGGCCAAAGCACCTCACATGCTTGTAGCCGGGGCTACGGGACAAGGAAAATCGGTTGGATTAAATGCGATTATATCTTCTTTGCTTTACAAGAAGCACCCTTCGCAATTAAAGTTTGTAATGGTAGACCCTAAGAAAGTGGAACTTAACATCTATTCTAAAATAGAACGCCATTTCTTAGCAAAACTACCAGATGAAGAGGAATCAATCATCACCGATGTACAAAAAGTGGTTAATACTCTTAACTCTTTAGCCATCGAAATGGATAATCGTTACGAGTTATTAAAGGGAGCTCATGCCCGAAACATTAAAGAATACAATCACAAGTTTGTTAAGCGAAATCTTAATCCAGAAAAAGGTCATCGTTTCTTACCATATATCGTAGTTATTATAGATGAGTTTGCTGATTTAATAATGACAGCAGGTAAAGAAGTAGAATTACCTATTGCTCGTATTGCTCAGCTTGCACGTGCTGTAGGTATTCATATGATTATTGCCACTCAACGTCCATCGACCAATATTATTACAGGTGTTATTAAAGCAAACTTCCCTACCCGGGTTGCCTTTAAAGTTGCCTCGATGATTGACTCAAGGACTATTTTGGATTCTCCGGGAGCCAACCAGTTAATTGGTCGTGGTGATATGCTTATATCTCAGGGAAGTGATTTAGTAAGGGTTCAGTGTGCTTTTGTTGATACACCGGAGGTTGAGCGAATAAACGATTATATTGGCGAACAAAGGGGCTATACTTCTGCTTTCCTTCTTCCTGAATATTCTGGTAGTGATAGTGGAGGAACTGAACCCGGAGATGTTGATCTTTCAAAAAGAGACCAGATGTTTGAAGAAGCAGCCCGTATTGTAGTTGCCAATCAATCAGGATCTACATCTCTTATTCAAAGGCGTTTCTCCATTGGTTACAATCGTGCCGGTAGAATCATTGATCAGCTGGAAGCAGCAGGTATTGTTGGACCATTTGAAGGTAGTAAGGCTCGTCAGGTTTTAATAGCTAATGAACTGGAGTTGGAAAGGCATCTAAGTCAGTTTAATTAATTTTGGAATAATAATTGATAAGAATATAGAAAAACAATTTATATGAAGACATTCTATTCATTTCTACTTTTACTCGCAATAGCAGTTGGAGCTTCTGCTCAGTCCGCAGAAAAAGCAAAGGAAATTCTTGATAAAGTATCAGCCAAAACAAAAGCATATCCTTCCATTATAGCCGATTTCTCATTCAAAATGGAAAATCTGCAGGAAAATATTGAAGAGATATATGATGGCTCCATCATATTAAAAGGTAATAAATACAAAGTATCGTTAATGGATGTTGACACCTATTACGATGGAGAAGTTCTTTACACACATATGGTTGAAGCAGGTGAAGTAAATATTACAACCCCAGATCCAGATGATGAGGAAACACTAAATCCGGCTACTATATTTAATATATATCAGGATGGTTATAAACTTAACTATGTTGGTGATGGTGTTGCTGAAGGACGTGATGTACACGAAATTGACCTGTATCCTACTAATCGTGATAAACCTTATTCAAGAATTAAATTACTGGTATTTAAAGATGATCTGACATTATTTTCATTTCGTCAGATGGGAAAAGATGGCAACAACTATACAGTAATTGTTAAAAAGATGATTACTAACAAACAAGTTGATGATAAGAGTTTTGTCTTTGATTCTGCTGCCAACCCTGATGTTGATGTGATAGATATGAGATAATAATTAATTCAAGCATAAACTCAAATCCTGTCTATCGGCAGGATTTTTTTGTTATTTTTGCCACTTATCCAAAAATCTACATTTATCGATTTATTTAACTGTTTGAACTAAAACAGATAAATTAAGTTTACAGGATATGGAAGCAATATTGACCTATACAATCGACTTTTTCAATTCATTGTTTGACCTGCTTAAGGCAATGTCACCTTACCTTTTATTGGGTTTTTTCTTTGCAGGCATTTTGAAGGTTTGGTTCCCACAAAGCTGGATCGACAGATTCATGGGAAAAAGCAATCTTGGATCCGTTGTAAATACAGCCATTTTAGGCATTCCCCTCCCCTTATGCTCTTGCGGTGTAATACCAACCGGAATATCGTTTTATCGTAATGGCGCATCCAAAGGTTCAAGCGTTAGTTTCTTAATTTCAACCCCTCAAACAGGTGTTGACTCTATTATGGTAACTTATTCATTATTAGGATTACCGTTTGCCATTATACGTGTTATTGTTGCCTTAATTACAGGTGTATTAGGAGGTGTAGCCACCAATACCATCGCAAAAGATGATAAGGTAGACGCTTCTAAATCAGGCGAAAGTTGTGAATCGGATAAGATGGGCACCAAACAAGGCTGGAAAGGTATCTTTCGATATGGTTTTTATGAATTTTTAATGGATATTGCCAAGTGGCTGGTAATAGGCATTCTAATTGCTGCTGTATTAGCCGTACTTATTCCTGATGATTTCTTTGCTAATTACCTGGATAATGAACCATTAAGCATGCTGATCATACTTCTTGCTTCAGTTCCGCTTTATCTTTGTGCTACAGCATCAGTGCCTATTGCAGCAGTTTTAATGCTAAAAGGGTTATCACCAGGTGCAGCTTTGGTTTTATTAATGGCAGGACCCGCAACCAATGCTGCCACAATTACCATCATTCAAAAAGTATTTGGATTAAAAACGCTTATCTCCTACCTCGGTTCAATAATTTTGGGAGCTATGGTTTTCGGTACTTTGATAAATGCCTTTTTACCCCGTGAATGGTTTACTCTAGCCGAACATGCCATGCACGAAGGGCATCGACATGAGCTATTACCAGAATGGTTTCAGTTACTATCAGCCATCACCCTTATTGCCTTAATAGTGAATGGTTATATTCAAAAATATCTCAAAAAACAAAGATTAAAAAAAGCCACAATTCAAACGGAACGACTTTCAAAATCAATCATATTTAATAACAACAATAAACCATCGGCAGGAGCGCCTGTTGTTCCTGTTTTTAACACATCATTTACCATGGCAAAACCTACTGTTAAAACAACTTATATTGTTGAAGGAATGACCTGTAGTCATTGCAAAATGAGCGTAGAAAAAAATCTAGGAAAATTAGATGGCATTGCTTCTGTTGAAGCTGACCCACAAAGTAATCGTGTTATTGTGGAAGCCTCTGAACAAGATAATGCAATTGTTGAATCTACAATTGAATCCCTTGGTTATTCGTATAAAGGATTAGCATAAAACTCGATAATAATATAAAAGCCCTGCAAACTAAACCATCTGTTTGCAGGGTTTCTTTTTTATTGAAATATCATCAAGTAAACAAAACTAGTCAGTCGTGCTTATTCATAAATTGAATCCTTTACAATTCTAAAACCAATATACCCTTCACGAACATTCTTGTCTTTAAAAGTCTTTAAAAGCTTATCGTCACCACTTTTCCAGGAATTACCCATTGCTATATTTTCACCATTCTCATTACTGCTCGAAATCCATTCCGAAACATTCCCATTCATGTTAGGAACTTCCATTTTTTTAACTTTCTGACTTTTCACATTATCAACCTTACTGCTTTTGACAGATGGACCAGGACAATATTGTTGAGCACAATACCACTCAGGCAATGTTGCTAACCGATAGCTCATTTGGGTTGGTTTACCTTTTTTCATCAATTCATTGTTTTCGATAGTTGTTCGCCAAATACAATAATACATTGCACCTTGCCTGGTAACCCCAACTACCGGATAATCGTCATATTTTTTGTCGGTAAAATAGTTTTGGTATAGTGTATACTCTTCACTGTTGATTGGATATTCATTGGCCATTGCAAAAGTATCTATCAGATTCGATAAAACATCTGCCATTTTGCATGAGACAATATACGATTTCAAGTCTTTTCTTAGTTCTTCAAAGGGTTTCGATTTCAAATCCACCCATTCAAGATTTCCATCAGGGTGTGCTTTCAAATAATCAACAAATGTTCTGAATTCTTTATTCGTAATCTCATTACTAATAAAAAAGGAACGCAAACTAACTTTTACTTCTCTGCTATCTGCTGAATTTTCATCCTGAAGAATTATTTCACCAGCTGGAATGAAAGTCATATTTTTTAATTTACTCTGCCCCAATGTCAAACCAGACCAAAAAAGCATTAATAGAATGACTATTTTTTTCATAGTTTTAATAATGTTGTAGTTTAATTATTATGTAATATTCAGAACTCCTAAATCTAACATTTATTGCTTATTTCTCTTTTAAATTAAAATGCTGATATCAAGTCCCGTATTGATTCATTTAAAAACTGAGTTTTGAAACATGAACATAAGCCACGGTAATGTAATAAACAACATTCATCTCATTGCATACCAATCTTACTTGATATGTTCACTGTCTATCCTTGCGGCACTACTTACTATCCTGAGTCTTCAATCGTCTACACAAACATCGACCATTACACATCCTAACCTCACTACGTCCAAATCTTTTTATTACTTTTGCATCACTAAGGTGCGCAAGCATAATAGGGAATCCGGTGCTCAGTAAGATGATATTCCGGAGCTGTCCCCGCAGCTGTAAGTCTCAATGTCAATAACATTATGTCACTGAATTTTAGATTATTCGGGAAGACGTTATTTGATAAGGGATGAGCCAGAATACCTGCCTTAGCATATAAACTTCGGGGTAAAGTAGTCAGATGCGCACGCTTGTGCTATTAATTCTTTCCACTTCCCTCCTGAAGATAATTGTTTAACTTTTAATGCATAAACAATGCAGGAGATTCAAATCAAAGGTATTGATCACACATTAGATCAAGCAATTACTGAAAAAATTAACGGTAAAACAAAACCGTTGGGTTCATTGGGCCAATTAGAAACCATTGGCGCCCAAATTTGTCGCATTCAACAAACTTTACATCCGAAGCTGAACCAACCGGCCATATTAGTTTGCGCGGGTGATCATGGTATAACCCACGAAGGGATTAGTCCTTTTCCGCAGGAAGTAACCTTTCAAATGGTAATGAATTTTCTTGCTGGCGGAGCAGCAATTAATGTATTCAGCCGTCAACATCAGATTAACCTTTTGGTAGCCGACACCGGTGTTAATTACGACTTTGAAGCTAATGATCAATTAATAAACAAAAAAGTAGCTAAAGGAACACGTAATTTTGCCGTTGAACCAGCCATGACATTAGAAGAATGTAGCCTAGCAATGCAAAATGGTGCTGATATTGTTACAGAATTACATCAAACAGGTACCAACATAATTGGTTTCGGTGAGATGGGCATTGGCAATACAACCTCTGCTTCTGCCCTTTTGTGTAAATATGCCAAAGTAAAACCAATTGATGCATGTGGTGCAGGCACCGGATTGGATGACAAAGGCATTCAGCACAAGGCCGATGTAATAACCAAAGCTCTTGATTTACACAAAAGCATAACTGATCCATTAGAAATTTTGGCTTGCTTTGGCGGTTTTGAAACAGCTACCATTTGTGGAGCCATGTTAAAAGCAGCCGAATTGAATATGATTATTATGGTAGATGGATTCATTGTAACATCAGCCTTACTGGCGGCTTACGCAATGCAACCACAAATACTGGACTATTGCATTTTCACGCATCAGAGCAATGAAAAAGGCCATCAATACATGCTTAAACATTTACGTGCAAATGCCCTTTTAAACATAGGCATGCGCCTTGGTGAAGGAACCGGAGCAGCAGTTGCATACCCATTGATTCAATCTGCGGTTGCCTTCATTAATGAGATGAGTAGCTTTGCTGATGCGGGCGTAAGTAACAGATAACACTATAAGCTATTAGCCGATAGCTATTGGCTAATAGCCTATTTCTCTTCTATCTTATAACTTAATAATAGCCATGAAGGAACAATTCAACCTTATATTAACTGCATTCGGTTTTTTTACCCGAATACCGATCCCTTTTAACATTGCATTTTCACAGGATAATCTGAACAAATGTAATCGTTATTTTCCTCTGGTTGGATATTTTGTGGGAGGATTATCAGCTCTTGTATACCTTTCAGCTTCTTACTTTCTGCCCGAGTCATTATCAATTTTGTTATCAATGGCTGCAAGTATCCTTCTGACTGGAGCTTTTCATGAAGATGGATTTGCAGATGTATGCGATGCATTTGGAGGAGGCTGGACGAAAGATAAAATTCTGACTATCATGAAAGATTCCCGTATTGGAGCCTATGGAGCCATTGGAATCATTCTTCTCTTGTTAACAAAATATACAGCAATTAATGACCTTCCTTCAGACATCATTGCCTTGTCGTTAATTACAGCTCATGTAATTAGTCGCTTTATGGCTGTATGGACTATGCATAGTCTTGATTATGTGCGCGAAGATGAAAGTAGTAAATCGAAACCAATAACAAAATCTTTGCAATCTAAAGATCTGTTTATTGCACTTGCCCTAACCATACCTTCTCTTTTTCTTTTAATGGATTTTAAAGTTCTTGTTATTATCCCAATTTTAATAATTAGTAAATTACTATTGGAACGATACTTTAAAAAATGGATAGGAGGATATACAGGTGATTGCCTTGGAACCATTCAACAAACAACCGAACTTTTAATTTACATTTGCCTAGTTGCGTTATTTCAACAATCGAACCATTTTTCATTTTTTAACTGATGCAGGAAATCTATTTAATTCGTCATACCACTCCAAAGGTTGAAAAAGGTATCTGTTATGGTCAACTTGATTTGGATATTACTGATAGTTATGAAGATGAACTTAAGCAAATTAGAAATACAATTCTGCACAAGCAATTTGACGATGTTTACTCAAGTCCGTTAATACGTTGTAGAAAGTTAGCCAACGATTTGTTTGAAAATGTATATATCCAGATTGATAATCGAATAATGGAACTCAATTTTGGCGACTGGGAAGGAAAACCTTGGAAAGAAATCGAAAGATTGAGCATTGATAAGTGGTCAAACGATTTCATTAATCAGAGTCCACCAAATGGTGAAAAGTTTTCAGAGTTAATCAGTCGGATAAATGAATTCTTCTCTATACTGAAAGAAAAAGTTCACAACAAAATTGCTATTGTTACACACTCAGGAGTAATAAGGGTTGTATTGATGAAATACTTATCCATTCCACCCGAAAATATTTTCAATCTAAATCTGAACTATGGCTGTGTTATTAAACTCACAATACACGATGGAGGCTATCATCAGGTTGAATTTTTAAAGGGATAGATGACAAAAATAATACTTATAACAGGTGGACAACGCTCAGGTAAAAGTCGATTTGCCCAGGAGTTGGCATTAAAACTAAGTGCAAATCCTGTTTACCTGGCAACATCGCGTATTTGGGATGATGAACATCGTCAACGCATAGTTCGTCACCAAAATGATCGTGGTCCTGAATGGACAAACATTGAAGAAGAAAAGCATTTATCAAAACACAGCCTGGAAGACAAAATTGTTTTGATTGATTGTGTAACTCTATGGCTAACCAATTTCTTTTTTGATAATAAGAGCGACATTGACCAATCACTACTTGAAGCAAAGGAAGAATTCAATAATCTTATACAACAGGATACGACCTTTATCTTCGTTACCAACGAAATTGGTCTTGGTGGCATGCCTGAAAATGACTTACAACGAAAATTTACTGATCTACAAGGCTGGATGAATCAGTACATCGCTCAAAAAGCAGACGAAGTATTTTTAATGGTTTCCGGAATACAGTTAAAAATAAAGTAACTTTTCTCCTCTTCTGTTTTTACTTTAACACATATAAAAACAGAAGGGACGCTTCACAACGTCCCTTCCTCACACAACTAAACCTTTAATCTACGTCCCACCACAGCTTAAAAGTTTAATATTTTCAAAATTATGGTTGAAACCATAATTTTGTATCCATTTCATCTCCACCAATTGCATCACCAGCACTCTTATAATTTAAAGAATTGATATTAGCTTCAACTAATGGATAGTTAGCTCTTGTGGGTAAATCTGTTAGACCTGAAACTAAAGTGGTGAAAGTATAAGTAAAGGTTGTTGTTGTTCCATCACCTAATGGTACAATTACACTATACTCATTTCCTGGTTTAGAAAAAGTTGTTGGATAACCAGTTCTTTTATATTCCGCCCAAGCCTCCTGAGGTTGCATATACAAAGCAATATACTTCTGTGTTAATACCGTTTCTTCACTAGCTGCAGGAAGTGTTGCAATATAAGCTTCTATATCAGCTGCAGGAACACCCCATTTTTCCATTGAAGCTTCAACACCTGCCTCATACCAATCTTGATCCCAACCATTCACTTCAGACAATAAGAAACATACTTCAGAATATTCCATATAGTATTCAGTATATTTTGAGTCTAAAATCGCTTCTCCAGGCAATGATTCCCATTTAAAATCACTTACAACATCTCTTGCCGCACCCACAGGAATACCAACATATTCACCTGAAGCATTAGGATCAACATAAATGCCTAAACGAGGATCTTCTCCAAAAGGACCTCTATCTCCTTTTAATAATTCAACAAATGTATTTGATGGTGCAAAATCTAATCTATTACTAATATAAAAAGCAGAATACATAGGAGCAGAATTTGCATCATTATCAGCTGTATATGTAACACCTGCACTATCATCATTGCCTTCCATAACTCCAGCAGAAATTGCTGCATTTATATGCTGAGTTGCTAATGAATTATTAGCCGCTTTAATACGATTTGCAATTCTTAACCTTAAAGAATTTGCAAATTTCTTCCATTGAACAGCATCTCCATCAAAAAAGCTATCACCTTCAATCATTGTTGCTGACGTATTAATCATGGCCTGAGCTTCATCTAACTCTTTTAATATATCTGCATAAATTTTTGATTGAGAAGCGTATACAGGTGCCATAACTGCATTGTCTCTTAACGATAAGCCTTGAAAATCAGCATCATCACTGCCATATGAATAATATGGAATATCTCCCCACTGATTAGCAGCTAATTGAAAAATATAAGCTAACATAATTCTTGCTGCAGCTATTTGATTTTCATTAGGACCATATGCCTCCATATCACCTTTGGTGGCTTCATCTGTATTTAATTCAATAATACTTTTTAGATCCATAGCATGACCATAAAGATCATTCCATGCAGCTTCATTAACCGTTTCTCTGTATTGATATCTATCCTCTTCAGTATAATTTATCTGTCCCCAATACTGGACCCAAAGCAAGGTTTGACGACCCGATAACCATGCATCACGAGTATCATCCATAAGTCTTTTTTGAACACTATTCATGATGCCCGAAGTTGGCACAATTGCAGCAGCATTAGGACTACTGTAGTACTCAACACCACAAGCAGTTAACGCAGCGGCAAACACCACAACCGTAATATATTTATATATTCTCATGATAATCAAATTAAATTAAAATGTTAAATTCAAGTTAAGTCCAAATGTGCGTGTAGCAGGCATAATACCACCTTCTAATCCTTGAACATTACCTGATCCACCAACAGTCGATTCTGGATCAATTCCTTTGTTACCCAAGCCCCAAACTGCAAGATTACGGCCGTAAACTGAAACTCTTGCATTACGAATAAAAGAAGTAATATGTGGCAAGGTATATCCTAATGTAATCTCTCTTAATTTCACATAAGAAGCATCAAAAATACTAGTCGCACTTGGTGTTCCATTTCCATGGTAATGATATTCACCGTAATCTACAGCCGATATATTAATATCATTCGCACGTGAAGAAGTTACATTACCATCATTATCATAGGCAGTTGCAATAACACCATCAAGAACAATTCCATCTTCACGGATAGTATTACCATTTGAAGTAGCCATAGCTGTCTTTTCATCCATACCAGAGTACATTGCCCACATATGTGTTAAAGAATAATAATTACCACCTTTTTGGATATCAATCAAAGCAGAGAAATCAAAGTTCTTATACGAAAAAGCATTTCTAATACCCATATTATAATCTGGTAAAGCAGACCCAATTGGCACTAACTCACCATTTGTAGCATAAAATCCGGTACTTTCATCAATAACTTTACTTCCATTCTGATCATACACAAAATCATATCCCCAAAGCATTTGATATGGATCTCCAACAGATGCATTCACGTAAGCACCTCCAAATGGAGCACGAGCAATTTGTATTTTATCAAGTCCGTCTGGAAGATCAAGAACTTTTGATTTGTTTTTGGCATAAGTAAGGCTTATATCCCAACGGAAACCATTTATATTAACAGGAGTACCTGTTAATACCATTTCAATACCAGAGTTCTCGATTTTACCTGCATTTATATATTGGCTTTGAAAACCAGTTGAAGCACTAACGTCTACTGGCACAATCTGATCCTCTGTAGCTCTATTATAGTAACTTAAATCAATCCCAAGTCTATTGTTTAGTACAGATGCTTCAATACCAAATTCATATTCTGAAGTACTTTCTGAACGTAACATTGGATTATTTAATGTTGTAGGCAAAGAAAAACTAGGAGAACCATTAAAAGGAGTACCAACTGCATATAATGTTTCCACATTATATGGATTTGTACCATTACCAACTTTTGCATAGTTAGCTCTTAATTTTGCCATGTTTAACCAAGACAAATCTAATGATTCAGATAAAATATAACTCAAAGACACTGAAGGATAAGTATATACATTATCTTCTGTTGGAAGAGATGTATCAAAGTCTTGACGAATAGATGCATCTAAATACACCATATCATTCCAACCAAAGCTTACATATCCAAACCAACTATTAATTAACTGTTTCTCTAAATAATCAGTTACTGTTGGAGCATTTACTGAGTTATTCAAATCATAAAGCCCTGGAACAACCAAACCTCCATCAGTCGAGCCAATCATAGAAGTATAATGTTGTTTTCTTTGATTTGCACCTAAAGAAGCCAAAATACTTAAATTATTAACTTTCTTGTTAAAGTTTAATTTACCTTCAAGGTTCAGCTCAGTTCTTTGTCTAGTAGCAATATTATAATATGATTGTGACTGAGAACCAATTGCAACACGATCCCTTGTGTTAAAAGTATAAGTATCCAAATATAAATTACCTTCAGCAGTTAGATAATCTGTCAAATTAAATTTTATACCTGTTGTTCCATATACACGTTCACGATCATCATCTGCATAATTTTCATAAACTGTCCAATATGGGTTATCAGAATAAACTGGAGTTCCATCGAAAACTGAATTTCTATTCCAAGTACGCTGAGTACCATCTGGATTTTTATAGTTTGACATCTTACTCATATCCAATTGAGTCTGTCCCCATTGGAAAAACTTCTGAAATACTGATTTATCACCATATCCAAATTGCGGACGACCTTTTGTATAAGTATATACGTAGTTAACATTGGCTTTAACTTCTGCAAAACCATTCCAAAGCTTTGTACTACCATTCAAATTAAAAGAATGTTTATCTTGACTTGAATTTGGAACCGTACCTGTCATATTAACATTAGTATAGCCTAAACGAACTGTAGAATTTTCTTCATTAGCAACAATAGAAACAGAATTCGTATAAGTAACACCTGTATCAAAGAAAGTCTCATAATTATTCTCAGGATATACCCAAGCTCCTGTTTCAGGTGATGATGTGATACCTTTTTCATAATCGGCGGCGCCCCACCAATGGATCACTTGACGATTAGGATCATATTTTGGACCCCAGCTTTCATCCATACCATAGTATACTACTTCATAATCTGTTCCATTGATTGTTTCCGTATCAAAGTCGCCATAACCACCTCCATATGACTTTTGTTGAAGAGGTAACACATTGACTTGTTCAAAAGAAACCCCTGAATTAACTTCCACAGAGAATGACTTTTTGCCAGCCTTACCTGTTTTAGTTGTAATCATGATAACACCATTCTGACCACGGCTACCATATAAAGCAGTTGCAGCACTACCCTTTAAAACGTTTATAGAAGCAATATCATTAGGATTCAAGTCATTACTCATAGATCCATAATCAATACCTCCACCTCCAATTTGAGTATTATAATCATTATAATTCGATGCATCTAAAGGAACACCATCTACCACATATAATGGTTGGTTATTTCCTGTTAACGAACTTGCTCCACGAATTAACACATTCTGTGACCCAGCAAAGTTAGATCCAGAAATTTGCACACCAGCTACTTTTCCTGCAAGAGCTGAAACAGCATTTGAATTATTTGCTGCTGTTAATTGTTCGGCATTCACACTTTGAGAAGCATATCCAAGTGACTTCTTCTCTCTTGACACACCCAATGCAGTTACTACAACTTCATCCACTCCAATAGCTTCAGAAACCATAACAACATCAATTTTTGAACGACCTTCGATTAAAAGGTCTTGTGTCTTCATTCCCACAAATGAAAACAGAAGATTAGTCGCATCTTCAGGAACACTTAATGAATAAGTTCCGTCAACACGAGTAATAGTACCAATAGTTGTTCCTCTTACAACAACCGAAACTCCAGGTATAGGTTCACTGTCTGTATCAGTGACTGTACCTGTGATAGTTGTAGTCTGAGCAAACATTGCGTTCAGTCCTGCAAATAATAGCAAGGACATGATTAATGCTAATCTGCGCATAAAACAAAAGGTTTAAGTTAATAATAGTGATAAAGAAAATATTATACTAAATGATACAGAATCACAATATGATTGCAACTCCATATAATTAAAATAATTACTTTATGAAACAATTAACTATATGGTCATATAGTTAAACTTGGCAAAAACTGACTAGTTTTTGTGAGTAGTTTTGGCGATTTCTTTCTTTCATTGATTAAAGGTTTAAATTAATAATGGCGATAAAGGTGTCTGTCTAGTTGTTTAAATAAATTAATAATATCTAATTCTTCTTTGGCGTTTGATGATACAAAAATAGTAAAATCACAATTTATTGCAAATTTTTATTTAAAAACATCAATTTATAAGATTACTCTTGATTTTAACAACAAAAACTTTTTTACTATCATTCAAGTAGATACAAATTTAAAAATTTAGATATATAATACAAAATTTTTATGAATATTTGTTAACTTTTGTTAATTATATCTTATGATTTAATTTATAGCTAAATAAAAAAGCAGTTCAAATACTGAACTGCTTCTTCTATCTTATAAAATTCGGTTAACGTTCCTATGACAGAAATGCAAGTAAAATACCAGCTGCAACTGCGGAACCAATAACTCCCGAAACATTGGGGGCCATAGCATGCATCAGCAAGTGGTTAGTTGGATCATTCTTTAAACCTTCCATTTGTGCAACCCTGGCTGAATCAGGGACAGCAGAAACACCTGCTGCACCAATTAGTGGATTAATCTTTTTATCACCTTTTAAAAACAAATTCATTATACGAGCAAATAGCAATCCCCCGGCTGTAGCAACCATAAATGATATGGCACCTAAACCAAATATTTTTAGTGAATCTGTAGTTAAAAAATAATCAGCCTGTGTTGATGCTCCAACCGTTACTCCTAATAATATTGTTATAATATTGATTAAAGCATTTCTGGCCGTATCAGCAAGTCTTTCTGTTACTCCTGATTCTTTTAATAAATTACCAAAAAACAACATACCTAATAAAGGAAGAGCTGAAGGTGAAATAAAAGTTGTTAGTAACAAGCCAATAATTGGAAATAAGACTTTTTCAGTTTTTGAAACGGCACGTGGCGGTTTCATTTTAATCAAACGCTCATGTTTTGGTACTATTAACCTCATAATCGGAGGTTGAATAACTGGAACCAAAGCCATATACGAATATGCAGCGATAGCAATTGCTCCCATCAGATGAGGAGCTAATTTGGATGACAAGAAAATAGCCGTTGGGCCATCTGCACCCCCGATTATACCAATAGCACCAGCTTCTTCAGGCCCAAATCCAAGAGCTGAAGCTCCTAAAAATGTTGCAAAAATTCCGATCTGAGCAGCTGCACCTAAGATCATTAATTTTGGATTGGATATGAGTGAAGAGAAATCTGTCATTGCACCAATCCCAAGAAAAATAAGTGGTGGATAAACCCCTTTCTCAACTCCAAAATACAAATAATTCAGAACTGATCCGGATTCATATAATCCAATATTATTGCCTGCCAAAAATGGGATATTACCGATTATAACACCCGTTCCGATAGGCACTAATAACAAGGGTTCATAGTCAAACTTAATGGCAAGAAAAATAAAGAACAACCCGACAGCAATCATTATAATATTAGTATAATGCACATTTGCAAATCCGGTAAAACTCCATAATTTTTCAAGACCACCTATTGCCTGTTCAGCAAAACCGCCTTCTGTTCCAGATGCAAGGGCCTCAAATCCTCCTCCAACTAACTGTAAACAAAAGAGCAGGGCAAATATTCCTATAAGTGTTACAAGTCTTTTCATATATATTTTTTCATTTTATTTTAATTGTTTTTCCTTACTGTATCATAAAGAATGGGAATCACATTTATTCCATCTCAATTAAAACATCGTTTTGTAACACTGCATCTCCAACAGAAACCTTAACATTAGCAACTGTTCCTTCTTTTTCGGCCAATACATTATTCTCCATCTTCATAGCCTCCATAATTAAAAGAACATCGCCTTTCTTAACTACATCTCCAGGAGCTACTAAGACTTTAAAAATATTACCAGGTAGTGGTGCAAGTATTTTAGAAGCTCCACCTCCCGGCTTTTTAGTAATAAAACCTTCTCCAGGTTTACGTTGAACTTCTTTACGCACCAAACGCGGCGTTTTGGCTTTTTTTACTTCCTGATGAATCTCAACTTCGTATTGGGTTCCATTCACTTCAATTGTGGCCAGATTATCTTCCAGATCTTTAACTCTAACCTGATATTTATTACCTCTAATGGTAAATTCAAATTTCTTCATAACTACATTTTTATTTCCGATATAAGCAATACTTATCTTGGGAAATTAACATTATTAAAACCATACACTTTAGAACTCCATGGAGAATAGCGTCTTTTAACCTCTTTAATGGTAATAACATTACTTTCTTCATCATGCATTTCACTAAAATACAGATGAAGTGCCATTGCTATAGCAGCATTCGTTTCACCGGTTAAAACCACAGCTTTATTTTCTTGTTCTCCAGCATCTGAACCTTTCTTTTTACGGACATCCCTTTTACTACCCAAATTCAATATTTTAGGAACTGTAAGAAATACTCCGATAAGAAAAACTAATGCAACAAATACGATAAACCATCCTAATACAGTAATAGTCCACGTCATTGAATCGACAAAATATAAACTCATATGCCTGCTGATTAAAGTGGAATGTTAGAATGTTTCTTTGGAGGATTGGTTACCTTCTTTGTTTGTAAGTTCTGAAATGCACGAATCACTCTGAAACGTGTATTACGTGGTTCAATAACATCATCAATGTAGCCATATGCAGCAGCCTGATATGGATTAGCAAATGTCTCCTCATATTCATCTACTTTTTTCTGAACATAAGCAGCCTTTTCTTCTTCTGTTTCCAGTTTGGCAACAGCTCTACCCTCTAATACCTCAATGGCTCCTTTAGCACCCATTACAGCAATCTCAGCCATTGGCCAGGCATAGTTAAAATCGCCTCGTAATTGCTTACATGACATAACATCGTGGGCACCTCCATATGATTTACGAAGAGTAACGGTAACTTTTGGCACAGTAGCTTCGCCATAAGCAAACATTAGTTTAGCTCCATGTGTAATAATACCGGCATATTCCTGACCTGAACCAGGCAGGAACCCGGGAACATCAACCAATGTTAATATAGGAATATTAAAAGCATCACACATGCGAACAAAACGAGCTGCCTTGCGTGATGCATCGCAATCTAACACACCTGCCAGAAAATTGGGCTGATTGGCAACCACCCCAACAGACTGACCATCTAATCGACAGAAACCGGTAATGATATTTTTGGCATAATTACGATGCACTTCCAAAAACTCACCGTCATCTGCGATTGAGAAGATCACCTCCTTCATATTATATGGTAAGTTTGGATTATCAGGAACAATTGTATTTAACTGATCATCCAAACGATCAATCGGATCATTACATTCGATCACCGGAGGCTCTTCCATATTATTTTGAGGAAGATATGATATTAACTTTCTTATCAAAAGAATACCTTCTTCCTCATTTTCCACCTTAAAGTGAGATACTCCTGATTTTGAAGCATGAACATCAGCACCTCCCAAGTCCGCAACAGTTATATCCTCGCCGGTTACTGTTTTAACAACTTTTGGGCCTGTAACGAACATGTATGAAGTATCTTCTGTCATCATGATAAAGTCAGTTAATGCCGGAGAATAAACAGCTCCACCAGCACAGGGGCCGAAAATGGCTGAAATCTGTGGTATTACACCAGAAGCCAGAATATTACGTTCAAATATTTCAGCATATCCTGCCAATGAAGTAACTCCTTCCTGTATGCGAGCACCTCCTGAATCGTTAATACCAATTACAGGTGCCCCAACTTTCATAGCCATATCCATGATTTTACAAATTTTCAAAGCCATTGTCTCAGACAATGATCCTCCAAACACTGTAAAATCCTGTGCATATACATAGACAACACGCCCATCAATGGTACCATGCCCGGTAACGACACCATCGCCCAAAAATTTATTTTGATCCATTGAAAAATTTGTACAGCGATGAGTTACAAACATATCAAGTTCTTCAAAAGAACCCTCATCCAGTAACATTTCAATACGTTCACGGGCAGTCATCTTGCCCTGAGCATGTTGTTTGTCGATCCGTTTCTCTCCTCCGCCCAGTTTAGCTTCACTGCGCAGGTCGATTAACTTTTTTACTTTATCTTGAGTTGACATATTAAAAGGTAAATTAAAGTGGTGGTGGATTATTTATTAGGGTCTTCGCAAAGTTCGGTTAAAACACCGAAAGTTGACTTTGGATGTAAGAATCCAATATTCAAACCTTCAGCACCTTTACGAGGTGTTTTGTCAATTACCTTTATTCCTCTTTCTTCAGCCAAAGTAAGCTTTTCTGCAAGGTTTTCTACGGCAAAAGCCATATGATGTATACCTTCTCCTTTTTTCTCCAAGAATTTTCCGATTGGTCCTTCTGGATCAGTTGATTCCAACAATTCAATTTTTGTTTGACCAACCATAAAAAAGGCAGTTTTTACTTTTTGATCTGCTACTTCCTCAACAGCATAACACTCTAAGCCTAAAACTTTTTCATAAAAAGGAATAGCTTCTTCCAAACTCTTCACAGCAATACCAATGTGCTCAATATGCGTAGGTTTCATGTTTAATAATTTATTGTTTAATAAATAAATGAAAAGCAAAAGTAGAAAGTTATCCCACTTTTTCCTCATTTTTTCTATTAAAAAAACATTGTTTTACAACAGCTTCTTAATGAATTTTAACCTTAGTTATCAGGACATTAACCAAACTGTTAATTTTTACATATATGCTAACTAACTGTATTTATAGAAGTTAAAATACAGTATCATTTAGGGAGTATATTTATGTATATACTTATATATATTGTATAAATAAGAATAAAATAATTAGATTATTAATTAATTATTTTACAATATGACATCATTTACTTAGAATAACTTACATTTTTAATATCAATATGACAATTATCACAGTAGAAAATGACAAAAGAATATATTTCTAAGAAGACAATTCAGAGGTGTGGTTGATGTGAAGTTTTTCTTGTATCGTCTATGTAAAATTTATGCCTAGACCCAGAATTTGTATCTGATCCAAAATGATTCCGATAAACTTCATAAACTATTAAACGCAAAAAACCCGTTGCTCTTGTTGAACAACGGGTTTCTTCCAAAAAAGGGCGGCGACCTACTCTCCCACTTCTACGCAGTACCATCGGCGCTGCAGGGCTTAACTTCTCTGTTCGG